>DASUPA010000239.1:0-7448 GCA_036276335.1 Candidatus Methylomirabilota bacterium
CGGCCGACGGCCGAGCCCCCGGTCATCGCCGCGCTGCGCCCGGTGGCGCCGCCCGCCGAGGAAGACGGGCCCGCCCCCGACCTCGCGCCCATCCCGGCTCCCTCGCCCATCCCGACTCCTGCGCCCGCCCGGACACCGCGCCCCGTGACACCGACGCCGGCGCCGACGGGACCGCGCACGGCCTCGCCGCCTCGCACCGAGGCCGGCGCGGCGATGAAGCTCGAAGTGATCGTCTACTCCGACGAGCGCGCACGGCGACTGGCGTTCATCAACGGGCGGAAGTACGTCGAGGGAGACACGCTGCTGGACGGCACCACGATCCAGGAGATCCAGCCGAACGCCGTCGTGATCCTCGACAGCGGGCGGCGCGTCCTCCTTCGCCCCTGACCGGAGAGCGCCCCATGCCCCCGATCGTCTGGCTCGCCGGCATCCTCCTGCTGCTCGCCGGCGGGTGCACCACCGCGCTGTCCGCGGTGACCGAGGGCCGGACGGGCCGGCTCGAGATCCCCACCCTCACCATCGACGCGAACGGGACGGAGCAGGCGACGACGGTCACAGGCGACCTGTCGATGCCGGCCGATGCGGCGGACCGGGTGCCCGCCGTCATCGTCCTCCACTCGTGCTCGGGCATGACGCCCAACCTCGTGGACTGGGCCGCGGCGCTCAACCGCATGGGCTTCGCCGCGCTCGTGCTCGACAGCTTCACGGCCCGCGGCGTCACGGAGATCTGCACGGGACGGACCCCGGTGAGCATCAGCAGCCGCCTCGCCGACGCGCACCGCGCGCTCGCGCTGCTCGCCAGCCACCCCCGCGTGGACCCGCGGCGCATCGCCGCGCTCGGCTTCTCGCACGGCGGCTGGGTCGCGCTGTGGGCGAGCCAGACGCGGATCGAGCGCCGGTTCCTGCGCGGGCACGTCGACTTCGCGGCGTACGCCGCCTTCTACCCGGCCGCCTGCAACGTCCGGCTGCTGGGCGAGACCGACATGGCACCGGGGCCGGTGCGGATCTTCCACGGGACGGCCGACGACTGGACACCCATCGCCAGCTGCCGGGAGTGGGTCGCGCGGCGGCAGGCCGCGGGGCGGGACGTCTCGCTCGTCGCCTACGAGAATGCGATGCACGCGTTCGACGTGCCGTTCTTCGCGCCGCCGCGCCGCTGGAGCGGCATCTTCAACGCGGGCGCGTGTCTGGTGACGGAGCAGCCCGACCAGACGTTCGTCACCGACGACGGCCGACCGCTGACGGCCGCCTCGCCCTGCGTGACACGGGGAGCGACGCTCGGTTACGACGCGCGCGCCCACCGGCAGTCGATCGCCGACCTGAAGGCGTTCCTCGAGGTCGCCTTCGGGCGGCGCTGAGGGCTCACCCGTGAGCGGGCGACGTGGCGCGCGCTGATCGACGGTCGAAGGCACCGCGGCGGGTGCTGTCGATCCACGCCCACCCGGACGACCAGGAGTTCACCGTGGCCGGGACGCTGGCGCGGTGGGCCCGCGAGGGAAGCGAGATCGTCACCGTCTGCCTGACGCGCGGGGACGCCGGCTCCAACCGGTTCACGCCCCCCGACATGACGCGCGCCCGGCTCGCCCGGATCCGCGAGGAGGAGCAGCGCGCGGCGTGCCGGGTGCTCGGCATCGCGGACGTCGTGTTCCTCGACTACGAGGACGGCGCGCTCACGCCGACGATCGACATGCGGCGGGCGCTGACGCGCCTCGTGCGCCGCTACCGGCCGGACGCGGTCGTCTGCGGGGATCCCAGCGTGCGGTTCTACGGCAACCGGTACATGAACCACCCCGATCACCGCGTCGCCGCGGACGTGGCCCTGGACGCGGTGTTCCCGTCGGCCGAGACGCGGTTCATCTTCCCCGAGCTGCTCGACGAGGGGCTCGCGCCGCATCACGTGCGCGAGGTCTGGCTGCACGGCTCGTCGCGCAACGACACGGTCGTCGACATCGCGTCGACGCTCGCCGTCAAGATCCGGGCGCTCCGCGAGCACAAGAGCCAGATGGGCGACTGGGATCCGACCGCGATGATCACCGCGTGGGCGCGCGAGCAGGGCCGGCGGAAGCGGCTGCGGGCGGCGGAGGCCTTCCGGCGCATGATCCTGGAGGACGGCGAGGAGGAGGCGTGAGCGCCATCACGACCACGGTGGTCGGCTCGTATCCGCAGCCGGACTGGCTCGTCGACAAGGCCCGGTACCGCGCCAACGTCGTGCCGCGCGTGCGCATGCCCGACCTCTGGCGCGTGGCGCCGGACCTGCTGGAGGAGGCGCAGGACGACGCCGTTCGCCTCGCCGTGCGCGACATGGAGCGGGCCGGGATCGACATCGTCAGCGACGGCGAGCAGCGGCGGGAGTCGTACTTCAACCAGTTCGCGACCGGACTGGACGGCATCGACCTCGACCGTCCCGGCACCGCCCTGAGCCGCCTGGGCAAGCCGACCCCCGTGCCGCGCATCGTCGGGCCGATCGCCCGCAGGCGGTCGGTGTTCCTCCGGGACGCGCGCTTCCTGCGCGCGGCGACCGACCGGCGGATCAAGATCGCCGTCCCGGGCCCGTTCACGCTCGCCCAGCTGGCGCAGGACGAGTACTACCGCGACGACGCGAAGCTGGCGATGGCCTACGCCGAGGCGGTGAACGCCGAGCTGCGGGAGCTCGAGCCGATCGTCGACGTGCTCCAGCTCGACGAGCCGTACGTGGAGCCGCGGGCGGATCGCGCCCGCGACTACGCCCTCGCCGTCATCGACCGGGCGCTCGCGGGACTCCGGAAGCCGACGTGCATCCACGTGTGCATGGGCTATGCGTACTCGCACGCGCTGGCCGGGACGTCGAAGACCGGCGGCTACGTGTTCGCGCCGGCGCTCGCGCGGTCGGCCGCCGCCCAGGTCTCGCTGGAAGCCGCCCAGCCCCGCCTCGACGTGGCGACGCTCGCCCCGCTCGCGGCGTCGAAGACCATCGTGCTCGGCGTGCTCGACCTCGGCGACCCGGCGCCGGAGACGGCGGACACCGTGGCCTCCCGCATCCGCGAAGCGCTCCGGCACGTGCCGCGCGAGCGGCTGGTGGCGGCGCCCGATTGCGGGATGAAGTACCTCGGGCGCGCCACCGCTCTCGAGAAGCTGCGCGCCCTCGCCGAGGGCGCGCGTCGCGTATAGCCTCTTACTTCAGCAGGTCGCCGACCGGCTGCAGCAGCCCGCCCGTCGAGCTCTGCAACAGCGTATCGGTCGTGCTTCTCAACAGGTTCGTCGTCGTGCTGGTCGTACTCGACAGCAGCGTCGTCGTCCCCGTCGCCAGCGTGGTGGTGGTGGTGGTCGACAGCAGTGTC
Organism: Candidatus Methylomirabilota bacterium; assembly: GCA_036276335.1. GTDB lineage: Bacteria > Methylomirabilota > Methylomirabilia > Rokubacteriales > CSP1-6 > AR12. The sequence goes on from DASUPA010000239.1 coordinate 3,318, forward strand.
GTCGTCCCCGTCACAAGATTGCTGCTGGTGTTCATCGAGCCGCTGGCCGTGGCGATCGAGCGATCGGCCTCCTGCCCCTCGGCAGGCAGCAGCGCACTCAGGAGGGCCTTGGCGCGCTCGACCTCTTCCTCTACCGGCATGACGACCGAGGCCGACACCTGTCGCATCGGCGGCGTGAACTCCTGCGACAGCGCCTCGGCCCGGGCCGGGCTGATCTTCTGCGCCCGGGCCGGCAGCACGTTGTTCCGGACCGTCACGGTCTCGTGCTTGGCCACGGGCGTCACCGCGCCGCCGGCGATCTGCGCGCGGGGATCGCGGCGAGAGACGTCCACGAGGCCTCGGAGGACCGTGACCGTCGAGACGTCAGGCTCCGCTTCCACGATGAGGACCGTGCCGCGGACACCGGCGATGGCGTTCGGCGTCCGGATCTCGACGCGCTCGCCCGGCTTCATGCGCGTCTTGTCCACGGCCACCGCGATGCGTCCGCTGGTGAGGTCGATCGTGGAGAGCCCGGGGACCTCGGTGATGGTCAGCGTCGACCGCTCACGCGCCGTGACGACGACCTTGCCGCCGAGGAGGATCCGGGTGATGGCGTTGTCACCCGTCGTCACGCGATCGCGCAACAGGATGTCGTCCTTGAACTTGAGCGCCGCGGGGGGCATGGACGCCCGGGCCACCGTCACCGGCCCGATGACCGTCGTGGCCACGCCAACCCTCTCCTGCGACCATACTGGAGCGGGCATCGACAGGGACACCGCCAGGGACAGCGAGCACAGCGCGCCGGTCGTGAACGTCCTCATGAAGGTCCCACCTCGAGGGAGAGCGTTGAGCACGGCACGCAGCACTGCAGCGGAAGTGCCAGACTTGTGGCACGGACGAGCTCACACCGCAACGGGTAGTTGGCGACCGCGCGTCAGCGCGTTGACGCGATCGGCGGCAAGTCTCTGACCGGCTGCGTGACACCCTGGCTGGCAACAGTCGACCGGACCGGGCGCGAGCGGTTGCCGCGGCCGGTCTCTAGCGGCTTGCGACGTCGGTCGGAATCGGCGCCGGGCCGACCGTGACAACCCGGTCAGCCGACACCGGCGTGGGGGGTTCGAGCGCCCGTCCGGTCGCGGGATCCCGGCGGAACACGTCGATGCGCCCACCCATGGCCCTGAAGCTCGTCGCCGTGCCCGCGACCTCCACGATCAGCGTGCTGTCCTGCACGCTGGCCACGGCGTGCGGCGTCCGCACTTCCACGAGATCCTCGGGGTGGAGGTTGCCCCGGTCCACCGTCACGGCGATCCGTCCCGCGGCGATGTCGATCGTCGCGGCGCCCGGGACCTCGGTGAGGCTGAGCGACGAGTGCTCGCGCGCGAGCACCATGACCCGCCCGCCCAGCAGGAGCCGCGCGAATGTCCGATCTCCGGTCTTGACGCGGTCGGTCAACACCATCTGATGACGGAAGGGCGCCGGCTCCGAGAGGGCCCCGCCGACGGCGAGCGCCACGATCGCGGGAGCCGGCTCGCCTCCCTGCCCCGCCGGCGTCGACTCCGGCAGTGCGACCATCAGCCCGCAGAGGATGGCGACCAGCGTCTTCACGCCGGGCGACGAGTGCACGGCAGATGCCAGGACGCCCGCTGCGCCGAATCACGAGAGATTCGATCGGGCGATGCCGGGCACGGTGCCTGGCGCGCACGGTGCCGACATCGTCGGTGTCACGCTGACTACAGGTAGACGGCCTTCATCAGCGGCTCGGGGTAGCGCAGCCCCGCCGCCGCGCCGGCCGGCACCGCGTCTGAGATGCGCGCCACCTCGTCCGGCGTGAGCCGGATCTGCAGCGCGCCGACGTTCTCCTCGAGTCGATCCAGCCGCTTCGTGCCGGGTATCGGGACGATGTCGCGCCCTCGGGCCAGCAGCCAGGCGAGGGCGAGCTGCCCGGGCGTGCAGCCCTTGTCGCGCGCGAACGCCTCCACCCGCTCGACGAACTGGACGTTCCGCTGGAGGTTCTGCTCCTGGAAGCGCGGATGCGCGCGCCGCCGGTCGTCCTCGGGAATGTCGCCCACCTTGTGGACCTGGCCGGTCAGGAGGCTCCGCCCGAGGGGCGAGTAGGCCACGAGCGCGATCCCGAGCTCGCGAAGGGTCGGCAGGATCTCCTCCGCCTCGACGCGGTAGAGCAGGGAGCACTCGAGCTGGAGGGCGGCGATCGGATGGACGGCGTGCGCCCGCCGGACGGTCGCCGGCGCCGCCTCCGACAGGCCGAGCGCGCGCACCTTCCCCTGCTCCACCAGCCGCGCCATGGCGCCGACCGTCTCCTCGATGGGTACGGCGGGATCGACACGGTGCTGGTAGTAGAGGTCGATCACGTCGACGCCGAGCCGCTCGAGGCTCGCGTCGCACGCGCGGGGCACGTACTCCGGCCGCCCGTTGACGCCCGGCGTGCCGTCGGGCTTGCGCAGGTTGCCGAACTTCGTGGCGAGCACGACCCGGTCCCGCTTGCCGCGCAGCGCCTTCGCCAGCAGCTCCTCGTTGTGGCCCCAGCCGTACATGTCCGAGGAGTCGATGAAGTTCACGCCGAGATCGAGCGCGCGGTGCACCACGGCGATGGACTGCGCATCGTCTCCCGGACCGTACGCCCCCGACATGGACATGCACCCGAGCCCGATGGCGCTCACGTCGAGCGCGCTGCTGCCAAGCCGTCGTCGTTCCACGCGGCATCCTCCTTCGGAGCGGTGCGGGGATGGTAGCATGGCGCGCATGCTCGAGCTGCGCCCCGATCCCGAGCAGCGGTGATGGCCCACGGCCGGCACGGCAACCCGCCGGACGTCGCGCGGATGATCCGGCGCCAGCTGCAGCGGGGCCGCGCGACGTGGCAGCAGCCCGAGCGCGTGCTGCGCGCGCTCGGCGTCCGCCGCGGCCAGGTGGTCGCCGACGTCGGCGCCGGACCGGGATACTGGACGCTGCCGCTGGCACGCCGGGTGGGACGCGCCGGCCACGTCTTCGCGGTGGACCCGGAGCCCGCATCCCTCGAAGCGCTCGGGCGACGGCTGGCGAAGGCCCGGGTGCGCAACGTGACTCCCGTCCTCGGAGACGACGCCTCGCCGAGGCTACCGGAGGCCGTCTGCGACCTCGTCGTGCTCGTGAACGTCTACCATCACTTCGCGGAGCCGGCGGCGTTCCTGAGGCGGGTGGCGCGCTGTCTCAAACCGCGCGGCCGCCTCGTCAACATCGACTGGGCCGATCACGACACCCCGAAGGGCCCGCCGGCCCACCGCCGGATCCCGCCGGCGGTCTTTCTCCGTCACGCGCGGACGGCCGGACTGGCGCTCGCCGAAGAGTACGACTTCCTGCCCTACCAGTACTTCCTCGTCCTGCGGCGCCGCCGCGGCTAGCGCTTCATGCCCACCGCGAGCTTCGCCGAGTTGGGGACGTCGTACCCGCCGGCGACGGCATAGGGAGCCGCGAGCCGGACGAAGACGGCGCGGATTCGCCGCCGCATTTCCTCGGATTGGCCGTTGACGATGGCGGCCAGGCGCATCATCCCGCCGAGGCCGCCTCGCCACCAGGACTCGACGTCCGCGACCCGGTAGGTCCAGCCGTGCGTCGCCACGCGTACGTCCGAGAGACCTGCGCCTGTGAGCAGGTCGCGCAGCGCCGCCTCGTCGGAGAACCGGAAGATCGGCGGGCCGGGCGGAAGGGTCGGCGGCGGTGACGCTCCCACTTCCGCGAGCGCGTCGAAGAACGTGCCGTTGATGCGCGAGCGCATGGGCTGATCCCACCACGTCACGGCGACACGGCCGCCGGACCGGCAGACGCGCGCCAGCTCGCCGGCGGCGATCTCCGGGCGCGGGAAATGGCCGAGGCCGAAATTACACACGACCGCGTCGAAGGCGCCGTCGCCGAACGGCAGCGCCTCCGCGTCGCCGGCCCGGAACTCGAGCTTCGGGTGGAGGCGGCCGGCCGCCGCGAGCATCTCGCCGGACAGGTCGCATCCGATGGCGTGCGCCCCGCGCGCCGCGGCGGCCGCCGCCACGTGACCGGGGCCGCAGGCGACGTCGAGCACGCGCATCGCGCCGCCGACGGCCGCGACGTCGAGTAGCGCGTTGGCGGTCTGCCGGGTGTTGCCGGCGAAGAAGCTCGTATAGGACT
>DASUPA010000240.1:0-15830 GCA_036276335.1 Candidatus Methylomirabilota bacterium
CGCCGGCCCCTTCCCATCCCCCTTCACCCCATGACACCCCGCACACCTCAGCTCGTACACCGCCTTCCCCGCATTCGCATCCCCCTGCCCCCACGCCGGCTGAATGCAAGCGGCGAGCGAAAGCGACGCCGCAAAGCTCGCCCAAACGACCAGCCGCACCACCCACGCTCGGCCTAGGCCGTCGAGAACGGTGCAGATGCGAGGCGCCGAGGAGCGGCGCGACTGAGGCGTGGGCCGCCCACGCCGCAGGGAGGGTGCGACGAGGCAACGAAGCAGATGCGCCGTTATCGGCGGCCGCCACATGCTAGTGGGACTCCCACCTGCGAGGCTGCTGATTCGTCGCCGCGTAGAGGTACACGATCACCTGCCAGATCTGCTCCTCCGTCAGGCGATCCTCCCACGCCGGCATCACCGAGTTCCACGGCGTCGACTCCTTGGGCAGCCCCGGCCCGCCCTTGGCGATGCGCCAGAAGAGGTAGGCCTCCTGCAGCATCGCGATGGTGCCCGGGTCCTGGAAGTTGGCGGGCGGCGGGTTGAAGCCGGCGGCGAAGTGCCCCTGGCCGTCCAGGTTGTCGCCGTGACAGTACATGCAGTTGCGGATGTAGATGGCGGCCCCCGCCTCGACGTGCGTCGCGAGCGCGGCCTGGTCCTTCCGCAGCGGGTTGTCGCCGCCCGAGACGTTGATCTCCTTGCCGCGGAACTGGATGGACGCGGGCGGCGCCGGGTGGACGGCGCGGAGCTCGGGCGGCGCCTGCGGCCGGGCCGCGGCCTGCGTGTAGGCGTAGTAGCCGAGCAGCAGCGGCAGGATGACCAGCAGCGCCAGGCGCAGCCCCCGTCGCTCCGGACGCACCAGCGTCGCCCAGATCGGCGCGACGAAGTCGGCCCACGAGTCGCGGTCCGACGACACGAAGATGAGCACGGCCAGCAGGACGATGAACATGTAGAGCGTGAGCACGCTCCACGGCGCCGGCGGCTGGATGCCGAAGCGCAGCAGCACGAAGGCGAGGACCAGGACGAGAACGGCCTGGAAGAAGCGGGAGCGGAGGATGCTCATGTCCGGCTCACTTCAGCGTGAGGAGGAACGTCACGAGGTCCACGTACTCCTTCGACGTCAGGCGCGTGCCGAAGTCCTGGGGCATGACCCCGGGCGGGAAGTTCGCGACCGTGCCCATTCCCTTCGGGTCCAGGATCTTCCGCATGATGTAGTCCGGCGTCTGGATCTTGGCGATCTGCGAGAGATCCGGCCCGACCGGCGTGCCGGGGATGTCGCCGGCCTTGTGGCAGGCCAGGCAGGTTCCCTTGCCCATGAACACGGCCTTGCCCGCCTTCGGGTCGCCCGGGAGCTTGACCTCGGCCGCGGCCGCCCCGCCGCCGGCCGCCCCACCGCCTCCGACCGTGGCCGGGATGTCGTTCAGCGCCACGTCGACGGTGCCGCCGAGGGACTGGAGGAACGCCGTCAGGGCCCAGACTTCCGAGCGGTTCAGCGCGATCGGCGGCTTGTCGACCGCGGGCATGATCGGCGGATAGCCTTCCACGATGAACGCGCCGGGGTTGATGAGCGACTCCAGCAGGTACTGCGTGGCGCTCATCCCGGACTTCACCTTCGCGGCCCGCCCGCCGACGCCGGCCAGGTCGGGTGCGCGCGTCCCCTTCTGGCCGATCCGGTGACAGATCTCGCACGTCCCCTTGGTCTGGTAGATCTCCTCGCCGGCCTTGACCAGCTGGGCGGGGGTGACGTTGCCGCCCTCGAGCGAGAGCTCCTGCGGCGGCTTGGACTCGATCTGCGGGATCGAGTTGGCGAAGTAGGTGTAGCCGCCCATGAGGGCCACCGAGAAGACGCCGACCTTCACCGAGACCGGCAGGCGCATCAGCGGCGGGCGTCGCTGCCGCCGGCCATCACCGGCGCCGGCTCATGGCCGGGGGCGCCGGCCTTGCCGCGGTCGGCCAGCCCTCCCAGCCAGAAGATGAACATCACCAGCGCGAAGAACGCGATGGTGACCGCGGTGATCACGTTCGACGCGTAGCCGAGGGCGGGCGTCACGGCCTCCGGCGAGGTGTCGCGAAGGATGCCGTAGACGTGCCAGTGCTGGCGGATCCCGGAGCGGGCGAAGCCCATGAGGCCCATCAGCCAGGTGAAGGTCACCGCGAGCAGGATGAGGACGTACTGCGAGCGCGGCGCGATGGTGCCCCAGCGGATCTGGCCGGTCGTCTGGGCGCCCTTGAACATCGGCACGTCGATGGCCATCACCAGCACGATGGCGAGCAGCACCGCCACCACCTGGTACACGGAGAACCCGATGCGCACGATCGACTCCACGAAGTAACCGTAGACGCCGTAGAAGACGACCACGACGGCCGCGGCGGCGAAGGCCGCCCACTGCACGGCCATGCCCGTCTTCACCCAGGGCCGGGTGGACACGCGATTGGCGCGGCGGTAGAGCACGAAGGACAGGAACGTCGTGAGGATCATGAGGTTCACGACCGTGTTCTTGGCCGACATCACGCCGAAGAAGCCGAGCAGCGGGTGATGGGTGCCGCCCATCGCGCGTGCCTCGTCGAGCGTGACCACCATGGAGCGCGGCGTCGCCCACACCATGAAGCCGATGGTGAGGATGATGAGCATCGGCGGCACGTACTTGCGGTAGCGCTCGGACCCCGGGATGCGCTCCATCCCGAGCCAGAGATAGTAGTTGCTGCCCAGGAAGAGGATGCCGATGAGGATGGCCTGGATGATCCAGAGCCACGACATGAAGCCGCCCATCATCGTGATGCCCATCGTCTGGTTGAACGCGTAGATCTCGCGCCCGAGCCAGTAGCCCGCGAAGGGCAGGACGATGAACGCGGCCAGCGCGATGAAGTTCCCGATGTAGCCCATCCAGTCGTAGCGCGCGCGCTCCTCGTCGGTCTTCGCCGCCAGGAACCTGAATGCCGCGTAGGCGGCGCAGATGGTGCCGCCGAAGACGATGTTCGCGATGAGCCGGTGGATGTTGATGGGCATCCACGTGAAGTTGGTGATGGCGGCCCACACGCCGCCCGTGAGCTTGCCCGACTCGTCCACGCCGGCGGGCGAGATCATGAAGGTGACCCAGGAGTTGGCGACGAAGAGGATGGCGGTGCCGAAGAGGTTGGACAGCACGCCGAGGCCGACGTGGATCCACTTCCGCGAGCCCGAGAGCCAGTCCCAGCCGTAGTACCAGAGGTAGACGGTGAACGTCTCGGCGAAGAACAGCAGCGCGTACACCCAGTAGGTCGGGAAGAACACCGAGGTCATGTACGCCCAGAAGCGCGGGTAGTAGCCGACGAAGAGGAAGAGCAGCAGCGCCCCGAGCAGCGCCGTGGTGGAGAAGGCGGCGAAGGTGAGCTTCACCAGCTCGTGCGACAGCCAGTCGTAGCGCGCCTCGCCCGTGCGCCAGCCCACCGCCTCGATGATCACGGCGAAGATCGGCACCCCGAGGATGAAGGCGGCGAAGTTCAGGTGGAGCTGCGCGACCGCCCACACGGCCAGCCGCGAGCCGAGCAGCGGGAAGTTGCGATAGGCGGGCTCCCCGGCGGCCTCCTGCGCGTCCACGGGCATGGCCGACAGGACCACGATGGCGGCAACGAGCAGGAGCACGAGCCGGGCACTACGCTGCGCAGTCGTCACTCGATCTGAACCCCGTGAGAACGTTTGGGAGACCCTCTTCGAAGACGAGCTTGTTCCCGAGTTCACAGAGCGTTCGCGCGTACTTTTTATGGCCAACGCCCCGAAGTGTCAAGCGAAAAGGGGCGTAGAAGTTTGACACACCCTACCCCGGGGGCTAGCATGACGGGGGAGATTCCCCCATGAAGCCGCGGATGTCTCAGCGCATCCAGTTCTCGCTCGCCTACCTCCTCGTGGCGGTCGTCGTTCTCTCGTTCCTGCAGTCCTGGCTGCTCGCCCCGCGCACCATCGAGATCCCGATGTCGAAGTTCCTGGACCTCCTGCGATCGGACAAGATCGAGAAGGTCGCGGTCACCGAGCGCGAGATCCGCGGCATCGCCCGGCCCGGCGCCCTCCCGCCGCCGCCGAGCGCGGCCGGCGACCGGCTGCGCGAGATGCTGGGCACCGAGGAGGAGCCGCGCGTCTTCGTGACCACGCGCATCCCCCTGGTCGACGACCAGCAGCTCGTGAATGAGCTGCAGGCGCACGACGTCGAATTCGCAGGGCGGATCGAGACGACGTTCTGGAAGGACCTGCTGTTCGGCTGGATCATCCCGCTCGGCGTCATGGTGGCCATCTGGATGTTCCTGATGCGCCGCGTCGGGGGCGGGCCGACCCAGGCGCTGTCCTTCGGGCGCAGCAAGCACAAGATCTTCGACCGCAAGGAGCTCAAGACGACGTTCGCCGACGTGGCGGGAGTGGACGAGGCGAAGGCGGAGCTCGTGGAGATCGTGGACTTCCTGAAGAACCCCCGGAAGTACCAGCGGCTCGGCGGCCGCATCCCCAAGGGCGTGCTGCTGGTTGGCCCGCCCGGCACGGGCAAGACCCTGCTCGCCCGCGCGGTCGCCGGGGAGGCCGACGTGCCGTTCTTCACGCTGTCCGGCTCCGAGTTCGTCGAGATGTTCGTCGGCGTCGGCGCCGCCCGCGTGCGCGACCTGTTCGAGCAGGCCAAGGACAAGGCGCCCTGCATCATCTTCATCGACGAGCTCGACGCCATCGGGAAGTCGCGCGCGGGGGCGAGCGGGTTCGTCGGCGGCCACGACGAGCGGGAGCAGACGCTGAACCAGCTGCTGGCGGAGATGGACGGCTTCGACTCCTCGAAGGGCGTCATCATCATGGCCGCCACCAACCGTCCCGAGGTCCTGGACCAGGCGCTCCTGCGGCCGGGCCGCTTCGATCGCCAGGTCGTCGTCGACAAGCCGGACGTGCGCGGCCGCGAGGCCATCCTGCGCCTGCACGCCCGCGCCGTCGTGCTGGCGCCCAACGTCGAGCTCGGCGTCATCGCCGCGCGCACCCCCGGGTTCGCCGGCGCCGACCTCGCCAACATCGTGAACGAGGCGGCGCTGCTGGCGGCCCGCAAGGAGAAGAACGCGGTCGAGATGTCCGACTTCGAGGAGGCCATCGACCGCGTGGTCGCGGGCCTGGAGAAGCGGAGCCGCGTGCTGTCGGACAAGGAACGGGACATCGTGGCCCACCACGAGATGGGCCACGCGCTGGTGGCCGCCTCCGTGAGCCACGCCGATCCCGTCCACAAGGTGACCATCATCCCGCGCGGGATCGCGGCCCTCGGCATGACCTACCAGCTCCCGACCGAGGATCGCTTCCTGCTCACCCGGAGCGAGATCGAGGACCGCGTGGCCGTGCTGCTGGGCGGCCGCGTCGCCGAGGAGCTCGTCTACGGCGAGGTCTCCACGGGCGCCCACAACGACCTCGAGCGCGCGACGGAGCTGGCGCGGCTCATGGTGACCAAGTACGGCATGTCGGAGCGGATCGGGCTCGCCACCTACGGCGACCGCGCGCCGCTCTTCCTCAAGCACGCGGGCGGCGGGGGCGAGCGAGACTACAGCGACGCCACCGCGCGCGCCATCGACGAGGAGGTGCGCGCGATCCTCGACCGCACGCACGACCGGGTGCGCGGGCTGCTCACGACCCGGAAGGCGGCGCTCGTGACCGCCGCGGCCGAGCTCAAGCGCGTGGAAACGCTCGAGGGAGACCATCTGCGCCGCCTGCTCGCCGGCGAGCCGGCGGCGGCCCAGAACTGAAGGACTGAAGGGAGGCTCCTGCGCCCATGATGCAGCTGACACGCAAGACGTTCGTCGCGACGCTCGCGGTCGCCGTGCTGATCGGCGTCGCGCTCGGCGCGTTCGCCGGCGGACGCCCGGAGCCGGCGCCCATGGCGGCCGCCCCCGAGGCGCCGATCCTGCCCGTGCAGATGCCCCTCCCCGGCACCAACACCTTTGCCCGGGTGGCGGACGCCATCAAGCCGGCCGTGATCAACATCAACACGGTCTCGAAGGGCGCCGGAGGCCCGCTCGGCGGCCGGACGCCGTTCGAGGAGTTCTTCGGCGAGGAGTTCTACAAGCGGTTCTTCGGCGACACGCCCGAGCGGATCCCGCAGCGCAGCCTCGGCTCCGGCGTCATCGTCGACCCCAGCGGCATCGCGCTCACGAACGCCCACGTGGTCGAGAAGGCGACGGAGATCGAGGTCGTCACGACCGACGGCAGCAAGCACAAGGCGAAGCTGGTCGGCCTGGACCGGAAGACCGACCTGGCCGTCCTCAAGCTCGACGACGGCAAGGGACAGTTCAAGTACGCGCGGCTGGGCGACTCCGAGAAGCTGCAGGTCGGCGACTGGGTCATCGCGGTCGGCTCGCCGTTCGGGCTGCAAGCCACGGTGACGGCCGGCATCATCAGCGCCAAGGCGCGCAACATCGGCCAGGGCCCCTTCGACGACTTCCTCCAGACCGACGCGGCCATCAACCCGGGCAACTCCGGTGGGCCGCTCGTCAACATGCAGGGCGAGGTCGTCGGCATCAACACCGCCATCGTCGCGGGCGGCTCCGGGATCGGCTTCGCCATCCCGTCGAACATGGCGCGGAAGATCTACACGGAGCTGCAGACCAAGGGCCGGGTGACGCGCGGCTGGCTCGGCGTGTCGATCCAGCCGCTGACGCCCGAGCTGGCGCGGTCGTTCAACGCCAAGGACACAAAGGGCGTCCTCGTCTCCGACGTCGTGCCGGACAGCCCGGCCGCCAAGGCGGGCCTGAAGCCGGGCGACATCCTGCTCGAGTTCGACGGCAAGAAGATGGAGGGGCCGTCGGACCTCCAGCGCGCGGTCGGCATGGCGCAGCCGGGTCAGGAGGCCAAGACGAAGATCTGGCGCGAGCAGGCCGAGCGCACGGTCGACATCACGATCGGCGAGGCCCCCGACGAGCGGGAGGCGCAGCAGCGCCCCAGCCGGGCCACGCCGTCGGCGCTGGGCCTGGAGGTCCGGCCCATCACGCCGGACATCGCCCGGCAGCTGAACCTCAAGTCCACCGAGGGCGTCATCGTGGCGCGCGTCGAGGAAGGCAGCGCGGCCGCCGAGTCCGGCGTGCAGCGCGGCGACGTGATCCGCGAGATCAACCGCCAGCGCGTCCGCTCGATGGCCGACTACGAGCGGCTCACCAAGGACGTCAAGGACGGCGACCGGCTCACCGTGCTGCTCCAGCGCGGCCCGATGTCGCTGTACGTGGCGTTCACGGTCACGCGAAGTTGACCTCGGAGGGGGCCGCGACGGGCCCCCCTCCGAAGCCTCCCCCAGAACTAGGACTGCGCGGGCGAAGCCCGCGCTCGAGAGCGGCAAAGTCAGTCGCCTCAAATGGGAACTTGAGTGGCGGAGTGTTAGATCGTCTGCTACAGTCTTTGTAGGGTTGATGGGGATGGCGGTCGAGTTCAAGGACTATTATCAGATTCTGGGTGTCGACCGGAGCGCGGACGACAAGGCGATCAAGTCCGCGTATCGCAAGCTCGCCCGCAAGTACCATCCCGACGTCAACAAGGGCAACGACACACGCTTCAAGGAGATCAACGAGGCGTACGAGGTCCTCTCCGACCCGGACAAGCGGCGGCGCTACGACACGCTCGGTCCGGACTGGCAGCGCTACGCGCAGCCGGGCGCGCCGGGCGCGCAGCCTGGCCCGGGCTTCCACGTCGAGTACGGCGAGGCCGCCGACTTCTCCGACTTCTTCCGCACGATCTTCGGCGACATGGGCGGCCGCCGCGCCGGCCCGGGGCGGGGCGGCTTCGAGGACGTCTTCGGCGACGCCTTCCAGCGCGGCGGCCCGCGCGCCCGGCGACGCGGCCAGGACGTCCAGGCCGGCGTCGACATCTCGCTGGAGGAGGCGTTCAGCGGCACCCGCAAGACCTTCGCGCTCGAGCTCGACGAGCCCTGCGCGACGTGTCAGGGGAGCGGCAACGTCGGTGGCAGGCCGTGTGCGACGTGCCACGGGACGGGCTGGCAGCGCGCGCGGCGCGAGGTCGACGTCAGGATCCCCGCCGGCGTGCGGACCGGCCAGAAGGTGCGCGTGTCCGGCGAGGGCGGCGGCGGCGGCGGCGGGCGCGGCGACCTCTACCTGATGGTCACCGTGGCCCCCCATCCGCAGTTCGAGCGCAAGGGCGACGACATCGTCTACACGCTGCCGCTCACCGCCCCGGAAGCCGCGCTCGGCGCGACGATCGAGGTGCCGACGCTGCGGGGGAAGGTGTCGATGAAGGTCCCGCCGTCGACGTCGAGCGGTCGCACCTTCCGGCTGCGCGGCTACGGCATGCCGCGCGTCAAGGGCGGCGGCGCCGGTGACCAGCTGGTGACGGTCAGGATCGTGATGCCGACGGAGCTGACGGCGGCCGAGCGCGAGATGTACGAGCGCCTGAAGGCGCTCCGGAGCGATTCACCCCGCGGGTACACGCATGGATAAGGACGGACGATGAGACTCGACAAGTTCACGCTGAAGGCCCAGGAAGCGCTGCAGGCGGCCCAGTCGCTGGCCGACCAGAAAGGCCACCAGGCGCTCGAGCCCGAGCACCTGCTGCTCGCGCTGCTCCAGCAGCGCGAGGGCATCGTCGCGCCGCTGCTCGGCAAGCTGGGCACGCGGCCGGAGGCGCTGCAGCAGCAGCTGGAGGCGGAGCTCGCCCGGATGCCGCAGGTCCGCGGCGGCGGCACCGGCCAGTACCTCGGCGAGCGCCTGCGCCAGGCGCTCGAGCGCGCGCAGCGCGAGGCCGAGCGGCTGAAGGACGACTACGTCTCCACCGAGCACCTGCTGGTCGCCATCGCGCAGGAGCGCGACGGCGGCGCCGGGCGCGTGCTGGCCGCCGCCGGCGTCACGCCGGACGCGCTGTACCGGGCCCTCGTCGACGTGCGCGGCAGCCAGCGGGTCACCGATCCCAACCCCGAGGACAAGTACCAGGCGCTCGAGCGCTACTCGCGCGACCTCACCGAGGCCGCGCGCAAGGGCAAGCTCGATCCCGTCATCGGGCGCGACGAGGAGATCCGGCGCGTCGTCCAGGTGCTGTCGCGCCGGACCAAGAACAACCCGGTGCTCATCGGCGAGCCGGGCGTCGGCAAGACGGCCATCGTGGAGGGCCTTGCGCAGCGCATCGTGGCCGGCGACGTCCCGGAAGGGCTGAAGGACAAGCGGCTCGTCGCGCTCGACATCGGCGCGCTGGTCGCGGGCTCGAAGTACCGGGGCGAGTTCGAGGACCGGCTGAAGGCCGTGCTGAAGGAGATCGTGGAGTCCGAGGGACACATCATCTGCTTCATCGACGAGCTGCACACGCTGGTCGGCGCCGGCGCCGCCGAGGGCGCCGTCGACGCCGCCAACATGCTCAAGCCGGCGCTCGCGCGCGGCGAGCTGCGCTGCGTCGGCGCCACCACGCTCGACGAGTACCGGAAGCACGTGGAGAAGGATCCCGCGCTCGAGCGCCGGTTCCAGCCGGTCATGGTGCGCGAGCCGTCGGTCGAGGACACGATCGCGATCCTGCGCGGTCTCAAGGAGAAGTACGAGGTGCACCACAAGGTGAAGATCAAGGACGCCGCCCTCGTGGCGGCGGCCGTGCTCTCCCACCGGTACATCGGCGACCGCTTCCTGCCCGACAAGGCCATCGACCTCGTGGACGAGGCGGCCGCCCGCATCCGCATGCAGATCGACTCGATGCCGCAGGAGATCGACGAGACGACGCGGCGGATCATGCAGCTCGAGATCGAGCGCGTGTCGATCGCCCGGGAGACCGACGAGGTCTCGCGCGAGCGGCTGGCCCGGCTCGACGCCGAGCTCGCGGACCTCAAGGAGAAGGCCGAGGCGCTCAAGGCGCAGTGGCAGGCGGAGAAGCAGGGCATCAGCGGCCTCACCCAGATCAAGGCCGACATCGAGACCGCCAAGCAGGCCATGGCCGACGCCGAGCGGCGTGGCGATCTGAACAAGGCCGCGGAGCTGCGCTTCGGCACCCTGCCCGGCCTCGAGAAGCAGCTCGCCGAGATGGAGCAGCGGCTCGCCGACCAGCAGCAGCGCGGGCGGATGCTCCGCGAGGAGGTCGACGAGGAGGACATCGCGCAGACGGTCGCCAAGTGGACCGGCATCCCGGTCACGCGGCTGCTGGAGGGCGAGGTCCAGAAGCTGGTGAAGATGGAGGAGCGCCTGAGCGCGCGCGTGGTCGGCCAGGAGGAGGCGATCCGCGCCGTGTCCAACGCCGTGCGGCGCGGCCGCGCGGGTCTCTCGGACCCGAACCGGCCCATCGGCTCGTTCCTCTTCCTCGGCCCCACCGGCGTGGGCAAGACCGAGCTGGCGCGGGCGCTGGCGGAGTTCATGTTCGACGACGAGCGGGCCATGATCCGCATCGACATGTCGGAGTACATGGAGAAGCACACCGTCGCGCGGCTGATCGGCGCGCCGCCCGGCTACGTCGGCTTCGAGGAGGGCGGGCAGCTCACCGAGGCGGTCCGCCGCCGCCCGTACTCCGTGATCCTCCTCGACGAGATCGAGAAGGCGCACCCGGACGTCTTCAACGTGCTGCTGCAGGTCCTCGACGACGGCCGGCTCACCGACGGCCAGGGACGGACGGTGGACTTCCGCAACACGGTCGTCATCATGACGTCCAACCTGGGCAGCCACATCTACCGGGAGTACGAGCGCCCCGAGAAGGTGCGGCCGCTCATCATGCAGGAGCTCCGCAACACGCTGCGCCCGGAGTTCCTCAACCGCATCGACGAGGTGGTCATCTTCATGCCGCTGGGGCGGGAGCACATCGACCGCATCGTGGAGATCCAGCTCGGGCACCTGCGCCGCCGGCTGGAGGCGCGGCGGATCGAGCTGGAGGTGACCGACGCGGCGAAGGCGCTCCTGGCGCGCGAGGGCTACGACCCGACCTTCGGCGCCCGGCCGCTCAAGCGCACAATCCAGCGGCTCGTCCAGGATCCGCTCGCCCTCAAGCTGCTCGAGGCCGAGTTCGTCGAGGGTGACATCGTGCGCGTCGACGTCGAGGGCGATCAGCTCGTCTTCCGCCGCGAGGTGCCGGCCGAGGTCGTCGAGTAGAACACCCGCCGGGTCATCTACCGGGGGGCCCGCGATTGGCCCCCCGGTCACCCATCGTCGGCGCGCCATTGGCCGGCTGAATCGCAGGCGGCGCGTGTCATCATCGAAACGCCATGAGCGCCGCGCGACGGCTGCATCCCGCCTGGGTCGTGCTCGGCGCCGTCACGCTGTGCCTGCTCGCCTCCACCGGCATCCGCGCCGTCTTCGGCGTCTACATCAAGCCGATGGAGGCGGAGTTCGGCTGGAGCCGCGGCGCGCTCTCCATGGCGGCGGCGCTGTCGCTCCTGCTGCTCGGCGCCGTCGGACCGTTCGCCGGACGGCTGGCAGACCGCTGGGGCCCGCGGCGCGTCGTGGTCCTGTCTCTCGGCCTGCTCGGCACCGGCTCGATCCTCTCCTCCTTCGTCACCGAGCTCTGGCACATCTACGCGACGGCGGGCGTGCTCATGGCGGTCGGCGCCGGCGGCGCCGCGATGAGCACCGGGTCGTCGGTGGTCGCGCGCTGGTTCGACAGGAGCCGCGGCGTCGCGATGGGGATCGCGGCCGGCGGCATGTCGGCCGGGCAGCTGGTCGTCGTTCCGCTCGCGACCGCGCTCACCCTCACCTACGGCTGGCGCTCGAGCTTTCTCTGGCTCGGCGTCGGCCTGCTCGTCCTCGTCGTCCCGGTCGGCGCGTGGCTGATCCGCAACACGCCCGAGGAGCGCGGGGTGCGCGCCTTCGGCGCCGAGGGGCCGGTCCAGACGGCCGCGCAGGCGGCGGCCACCCGGCAGGCCGGCCGCGTCCCCGTCTCGGAGGCGGCCCAGACGCTGCCGTTCTGGCTCCTCATGAGCACCTTCTTCGTCTGCGGCTACACCTCCAACGGCATGGTGCTGACGCACTTCGTGCCGCACGCGCTCGAGCACAACTTCACGGCCATGCAGGCCTCCGCCGCGCTCGGCGTGATGGGCGCGATGAACATCGTCGGCACGATGGCGTCCGGGTGGCTCTGCGACCGGTTCGGGCGCCGCGGGCCGCTCGCCACCTACTACTTCGTGCGCGGGCTGTCGCTCGTGTTCCTGCTCTACGTGTGGGACGCGCCGTCGCTGCACGTCTGGGCCGCGCTCTTCGGGCTCAACTACATCTCCACCGTGCCGCCCACCACGACCCTCACGGCGAACATCTACGGCCGCTTCTCGGTGGGCGAGCTGTCCGGCTGGATCTTCTTCGCCCACCAGGTGGGCGCCGCCCTCGGCGCGGCGCTGGCGGGCTGGATCTTCGAGTGGACGGGCTCCTACTCGAGCGCCTTCGTGTCCGCCGCCATCCTGGGCTTCGTCGCCGCCGGCCTCGCGCTGATGATCCGCGAGGAGCCCCTGCGCGCGCGGCCGCTGTCCCCGGCACCCGCGACGACCTGAGCGCGCGGCGCGCCGGGCGTGCCCCTCACGCCGCGGCGGCGGGGCGCGCCGCCGCGAGCACCATGCCCGCGCTGACGGCGGCGATGCCGACCCACTGGACCGCGGACGGCAGCTCGCCCAGGACGGGCACGGCGAGGAGGACGCCGAAGATCGGCACCAGCGGCATGAAGAGCGAGGCGACCGACGAGCCCAGCACGCGGATCGCCCAGGCGTAGAGCGTCAGCGCGCCCACGGCCACGCCGAGGCCCTGGTAGACCGCCTGGAAGAGCACCTCGCCGAGCGGCGCCTGCGCGAGGCGACCGCCGGCCAACAGCCCGTACACGGGGACGTACGCGAGCGCCGTCACCCACACCATCGCCGGGCCGCGCAGCGGATCGACTTGCCAGCGCCGCGCCAGCACCGTGAACAGCGCCCACAGCACGCCGGCGACGACGAACAGCGCGTCGCCGAGCCACGTCCGGTCGTGGCCACTCAGTCCCGGCCACCCGACGAGCACGAGCCCGACGACGATGCCCGCCAGTCCCAGGCCGGTCGTGACGCGCGGCCGCTGGCCGAACCACCACCAGGCCAGCACGATGGCGACGACCGGCGTCACGCCCGGAATGATGACGGCGCCGTGGGCGGCCGGCGCGAACGTCAGGCCCGCGAACAGCACGAGGGTGTAGGGCGCGCCGGCGGCGGCGCCGAGCACGAGGGCGCGGCCCCAGCCGACGCCCGCGGCGTCCGCGATGCCGAAGCGGAGCACGACGGGCAGCAGCACCAGCCCGGCCACGGTGAAGCGCAGCGCGGCGAGGTCCCACAGGGACAGCGTGCGCTGGATGCTCCAGCGGGTCACGACGAACTGCCCCGCGTAGAGCAGCATGGCCGCGACGGCGGTCGCGACCGCGAGCGCGGTCCGCGCGGTCAGCGGGTGACTACCGGGCGATGGCGTGGGAGCCGCGACGGGGATCGGCGCCGGCCCAGCGCGCGCCGTCCTCGGCGACGCGCACCGCGCAGACGGCGCCGGCGCGCCACTCCCACTCCGGCCACTCGGCCACGTCGTGGCCGCGCGCGGCCAGCGCGTCGCGGGTCTCCTTCGGCACGCGCCGCTCGGCCTCGAGCTTGCCCGGGGCGAACACGTGCGGCCAGAAGGAGTCGGGGAAGCTGCGGGAGGCCACGCGCGGCGCCTCGACCGCCTGCTGGAGCGGCATGTCGAAGACGAGCGCGTTGAGCAGCACCTGCAGCATGGCCTGCTGCTGCACGTCGCCGCCCGGGGTGCCGAACGGCATGACGAGGGCGCCGTCGCGGAGCACCATCGCCGGCGCCGGCGTCAGGCGCGGCCGCTTGCCCGGGGCCACCACGCTCGCGTGCTCGGGATCCAGCCAGCCCTGGGACCCGCGCGGCGACACCACGCAGCCGACGCCGGCCACCACCGGCGAGTCGACGTTCGGGTCGCTCGGGGTGGCCGAGAACCCGTTGCCCTCCGCGTCCACGACGGCGACGTACGAGGTGTCGAGGCTGTCGGCCGAGCCGCCGGCCAGCGGCAACGCCTCCCGCCGCTCGCCCGCCGGCGGCATCTCCCGCCAGGCGCGCTCGCGCACGAGGGCGCAGCGCTCGGCGGCGTAGGCCCTGGAGAGGAGCCGCTCGGCCGGGACCTTCACGAAGTTCGGATCGCCGTAGTAGGCCTCGCGGTCGGCGAAGGCGATCTTGACCGTCTCGATCAGCCGGTGCAGGTACTCGGGGGAGTTGTGGCCGAGCGCCGTCAGGTCGACGCCGTCGAGCAGGTTCAGCATCTGGATGAACACGGGGCCCTGGCACCAGAAGCCGCAGACCGCCACCTGCCAGGGGCCGTACGCTCCCGTCACGGCGGGGGTCACCTCGACGTGAAAGTCGGCGAGGTCGCTCGCGGCCAGCGGCCCGCCGTTGGTCCGGTGGAACTCGGCGATGCGCCGGGCCGTCTCGCCGCGGTAGAACTCGTCGCGCGCCGCGCGGACGCCGGCGGCGCGGCTGCCCCCGGCCCTCGCCTCGGCCTGGACCATGCGCCGGAGCGTGTCGGCCAGCTCCTTCTGCACGAGGCGCTCGCCCATCCGGAAGGCGCGCCCGTCCTTGAGGTAGAGCGCCGCGGAGGTCGGCCACCGCCGGTACTTGTCGGCATGCGTCGACATCTGGAACGCCGAGAACTGGGAGAGGGCGAAGCCGCGGTCGGCGTGCTCCAGCGCCGGGGCGATGACGTCGCCGAACGACATCGTGCCCCAGCGCTCGAGCGCGGTGCACCAGGCGTCCGGCGCGGCCGGCACCACCGTCCGCGCCAGCCCCGGCGGGATCTCGTTGCCCAGGCTCCGGAAATAGTCGAGCGTCGAGGCGCGGGGGTAGGATCCGACGCCCGAAACCTGGAAGGTCTCGCGCGAGCGTGCCAAGTGGACCAGGATCGGCGCCACGCCGGCGACGCTCACCATGTCGGGATGGACGACACCCAGACAGAATCCGGCTGCCACTCCGGCATCGATCGCGTTGCCGCCGGCGGACAGAACCCGGGCGGCTGCCTCGGAAGCGAGGGTGTGACCGGCGGCCACGGCCCAGCGGGTGCCGATGGCCTGGACGGTCGCGGTCGGCCGATGCCCGGCCGCGGCGGCGTCGCGCTGCGAGGAGGCGGAATCTAGACTCATCGGCCCAGATATTACCTCGGAATCTTGTGCTAGGCTGCCGTGCTGTGTCGGCCCCATTGATCGGCGTGAGCACGTCCATCACCGTCGGCGAGAATCCCGAGCGCGCGTACGTGAACTCCGCGTACCTCCGCGCCATCGAGCAGGCCGGCGGGATTCCGGTCCTGCTGCCGCCCCAGCTCGGCGCCGCGGCGCGGGACACGCTCTGGCGCCGGCTCGACGGGCTCGTGCTGACCGGCGGCGGCGACGTCGAGCCGGGCCGCTTCGGGGAAGCCGCGCACGCGGCGACGATGCTCGTCTCGGCCGAGCGCGACACGCTGGAGCTGGAGCTCGTGGACCGCGCGCTGCGCGACGAGGTGCCGCTGTTCGGAATCTGTCGCGGCCTGCAGGTCCTCAACGTCGCCCTCGGCGGCTCCCTGCACCAGCACATCCCCGACGCCGTCGGCGGAGCCGTGCCGCACGCGCAGTCGGAGCCGCGCCACGTCCCGACGCATCCGGTGAAGGTGCTCGCGGAGGGCACGCGGCTCGGCCGGATCCTCGGCGTCCCGGAGCTCGCGGTGAACAGCTTCCATCACCAGGCGGTCAAGACGCCGGGGCGCGGCCTGCGCGAGGTGGCGTGGGCGCCGGACCAGGTGATCGAGGCCCTCGAGCACGAGGACCAGCGCCGCTTCGTCCTCGCGGTGCAGTGGCACCCCGAGGATCTCGTCGAGCAGGACGCCGCCGCGCGCGCGCTCTTCGGCGCGGTCGTCGAGGCGGCGCGCACGCACGGGAGAAC
>DASUPA010000241.1:0-6621 GCA_036276335.1 Candidatus Methylomirabilota bacterium
TACTTCCTGTCGAAGAAGGTCTACGTGTTCGGCTCGGCGCGCGCCGAGCGTGACCGCATCGCGGATCTGGATCTCCGCTTCACGCCGTCGGTGGGGCTGGGCTATCAGTGGTTCGAGGGCCCGACGTTCAACCTCTCGACCGAGGCGGGCCTGGCCTGGGTGTTACGAGGATAACCGCCACGCCGACAGCGAGAGCTATTTCGGCGCCCGGCTCGCGTACCACGCCGACTACAAGCCGCACGACGCGATCCTCCTGTTCCACAACCTCGAGTGGATCCCCAGCTTCGAGGACCCGGTCGGCGACTACAACCTCAACACCGACGCGGGCGTGCGGGCGACGATCATCGGCAAGCTCTTCAGCGAGGCCAAGGTGGAGGTACGGCAGGACTCGACACCCGCGCCGGGCAACGAGGAGACGGACGTCCGCTATCTGCTGTCGCTCGGCTGGACGTCCTGACGGAAGGAGGCTTCCGAGCTCGATGCATGACGTCTGCTGGCATCACGCGGTATGCTTCCCGTGATGCGTACCTCGCTATCGGGACTTCTCGCCGCGTCCACCGCCGCCGGAGCCAGAGCCGCCCGCGCCCGGTGGCATGCGGCGCTTGCGGTGCTCGTCCTCCTGGTCGCCTTCGGGTGCGCCGGGCGGGATCACGCCGGGCATCACGAGCACGCCTTCAAGGACGCCGAGCGCTGGGCGCAGGCGTTCGACGATCCCGCGCGGGACGCGTGGCAGAAGCCCGACGACGTGATCCGGACGCTCGCGCTCGCGTCCGACGCGCTCGTGGCCGATGTCGGCTCGGGGACGGGATACTTCGCGGTCCGGCTCGCGCGGGCGGTGCCGCAGGGTCACGTCTACGGCGTCGACGTCGAGCCCGACATGGTGCGATATCTCGCCGAGCGCGGCCGCCGCGAGGGGCTCACCAACCTGACCGCCGTGCAGGCGGCGCCAGACGACGCCCGGCTGCCTCGACCGGTAGACCGGGTGCTCGTGGTGAACACCTACCACCACATCGCGGACCGACCGTCCTACTTCGCCGGGCTCCGCCGGTCGCTGCGCCCCGCGGGGCGCGTGGCGATCGTCGACTTCCGCCCGGACGCGCCCGTCGGCGCGCCACCGCCCCGGGCCCGCATCCCGGTCGCCGTCGTGAAGGACGAGATGGGCCGCGCGGGATACGGCCTGGTCGCCGAGCACACCTTCCTCCCCTACCAGTACTTCCTGATCTTCGACTCCCGCTAGGAGGGGCTCACGGAGCCCGCTCGGCGGGGCGACGCCACCGCGCCGTGCTCACGGCGGCCAGACCATGAGCAGCATCGGGATGCTCACGATCAGCACCAGGATCTCCAGCGGCAGGCCGAGGCGCCAGTAGTCGCCGAAGCGGAAGCCGCCCGGCCCGAGGATGAGGGTGTTGTTCTGGTGTCCGATCGGCGTGAGGAACGCGCACGAGGCGCCGATGGCGACCGCCATCAGATACGGATCCGCGCTCGCGCCCAGCTGCGTGGCGGTGCCGATGGCGACCGGGCACATCACCGCCGCGGTGGCGGCGTTGTTCATCACGTCCGACAGCGTCATCGTGACGACGAGGATCACCGCGAGGCCGACGACCGGGTGTCCCTGCGCGATGCCCTCGAGCAGGAACCGGCCGATGACGTCGGCCGCCCCGGTGCGCTCCATCGCGCCGGCCACCGGAATCAGCGCCGCGAGCAGCACGATCACCGGCCAGTCGACCGCGTCGTAGACCGAGCGCGGCGGCACCGTGCGCAGCGCCATGGAGGCGAGCACGCCGGCCGCGAAGGCGATGGCGGCCGGCAGCAGGCCGAAGGCGGCGACGCCGACCGCCACCGCCATGATCAGGCCGGCGGTGACCGCCTGGCGGGTGTCCGGGATGCGCAGCGGTCGCGCCGCCAGCGGAACGCAGCGCCAGTTCGCGGCGAACTCGGACACCGCGTCGGGTGCTCCCTGCATCAGCAGCACGTCGCCGGCGCTGAAGGCCGTCGTCCGCAGTCGCGTGATCGAGCGCCGTCCCTGACGCGAGAGCGCGAGGAGATTGAGGCCATGGCGGGTCCGCAGCCGGATGTCGCTCGCCGAGCGGCCCACCAGCGGCGAGCCCGGCAGGACCGCCAGCTCGACCAGGGCGATCTCGTCGGAGGAGGCGGCGGTCTCCTCGGGGGCCGCGTCCTTCGGCGGCTCGACGCGCTTGGCCTCCTCGAGCTGCACGCCGAGCGTCGAGAGCGCGTTCGCCAGCGCCGGCGCCTCGGCCTCGATCACCAGGATGTCGCCCGCGCGGACCACCCGGGTCGGGCTCGGCGCGGTCAGCCGGATCTCGTTACGGACCAGGCCGATGACCTGCGCATCCACCTCCTCCAGTGCGGCCTCGATGCTGCCGAGCGGCATGCCGGCCGCCTTGCTGTCCTCCGGCACGCGAGCCTCGGTCAGGTACGCGCCGGTCTCGAACCCCTCGGTGCCTGCGAGCCGCCTCGCCGGGACCAGCCGCCAGCCGATCAGCGCCACGAAGGCGACACCGGCGAGCGCCACGGCGAACCCCACCGGGGTGAAGTCGAACATGGCGAAGGTGCCGGCGCTCGTTTGCCCGCGGAATCCGGAGACGATCAGGTTCGGCGGCGTGCCGACCAGGGTCGTCATGCCGCCGAGGATCGAGCCGAAGGCGAGCGGCATCAGCACCCGTCCCGGCGGCAGCTCCTGGCGGGCGGCGACCTGCAGGGCCACCGGCATGAGGAGCGCCAGCGCACCCACGTTGTTCATGAAGCCCGACAGCAGCGCGGCCAGCGCGGTCAGCGCGGCGATGCTGACCGTCGGCCCCGCGGCCGAGGGCAGCACGCGCCGCGCCAGGGCGTCCACGACGCCCGAGTTCTGCAGTCCCTGGCTCAGGACCAGCACGCACGCGACGGTGACGACCGCCGGATGGCCGAAGCCCGCGAACGCGTCCTGGAACGACACCAGCCCCGCCGCCACGCACGCCAGCAGCGCGGCGACAGCCACCATGTCGTGGCGCCAGCGGCCCCACAGGAACATCGCGATCGTGGCGAGCAGCACGCCGA
Organism: Candidatus Methylomirabilota bacterium; assembly: GCA_036276335.1. Lineage (GTDB taxonomy): Bacteria > Methylomirabilota > Methylomirabilia > Rokubacteriales > CSP1-6 > AR12. The sequence goes on from DASUPA010000241.1 coordinate 3,058, forward strand.
GGACGAGCAGCTGCTCGCCGGTCACGGTCGGGGCACGCGGGGCTACGCCCGCCGGACCAGGCGGGCGAGCACCGCGGTGAGCTCGACCGGATCCACGGGCTTCGGCAGGTGCATGTCGAAGCCCGCCTCGAGCGCCCGGATGCGCTCGCGCAGGCCGCTGTACGCGGTGAGCGCGACCACCGGCAGCGCGCCGCCCGCCTCGCGCGGCCGCCGGCGCACACGCTGCACCAGGACGTAGCCGCTGTCACCCGGCATCTCGATGTCCGACACGACGACCTGCGGCACGCCCGCATCGAGCTGCTGGAGGGCCTCCGCGGCCGAGGCCGCGGTCCGCACCGAGGCCCCGGCCGCGCCCAGGATCGCGCGGAGCAGCTCGACGGCGTCCGGATCGTCGTCCACGACGAGCACTTCGACGCCCTCGAGCGTGGCGCCGCCCGCGGACACGCTCGGCAGCGCCGGCGTCGGCTCGGGGAGGCGGCTCGCCACCGCCAGCGGTAGCTTCACCGTGAACGCCGCCCCGTGCCCGGGGCCGGCGCTCGTCGCCGCCACGCTGCCGCCGTGCATCTCGACGAGGTGGCGCACGAGAGCGAGCCCGATGCCGAGGCCGCCGTGCGTCCGGTCGCCCTGCCGGAATCGCTCGAAGAGATGCGGCAGCAGCGCGGGATCGATGCCGGCGCCGGTGTCGGCCACGACGATCTCGAGGTGCGAGTTGATCCGTCGCAGCGTCACCTCGACGCGCCCGCCGCGCGGCGTGAACTTGATGGCGTTGATCAGCAGGTTCCAGACCACCTGCTGGAGGCGATCGGGATCGCCCATGATCGACGCCGCGCGGGGGTCGACCACCGTCTGCAGCCGCACGCCCTTCGCGTCCGCGGCCGGGCGCACGGCGTCCAGGGCGCGGTCCACCACGGCTGCGACGTCGATCGGGCCCACCTCGAGCCGCAGCTTGCCGGTCACGATGCGCGACACGTCGAGGAGATCGTCGATAAGCTGCACCTGCGCGTGGGCGTTGCGCTCGATCGCCTCGAGCCCGCGGTCGCGCACCGGCCGCTCCATGCGGTCGTCGCGCAGCATGCGCGCCCAGCCGTAGACCGCGTTGATCGGCGTGCGCAGCTCGTGCGACAGCGTGGCCAGGAACTGGTCCTTGGCCTGGTTGGCGAGCTGCGCCTCCCGGTAGAGCTCCGCGTTCTCGATCGCCACCGCGGCGCGGCGTCCCAGGTCCTCGGCCATCGCGACGTCGGCCAGCCCGTATCGCCGGCCGGACTCCGCCATGACGAGCGTGATCGCCCCCAGCACGCGCCCGCGCGCGACGAGCGGGACGATGATCCAGGAGCCGAGCTTGAGCTCGCGGAGCAGCGCCAGCTGCGCGTCCGACGTGGCGGCCGCGCGGAGGTGCTCGTCGGTGACGTGCGGGACGAAGGCGGAGCGCCCCGTGGCGAGGACCTTCGGCACGCCCTCCTGCGCGTCGGGATTGAAGCCGTGACGCTGACGGAGCTCGCGCACGAGGGACTCCTTGGCCGGATCGGCGTGGACGGCGACGACACGCTGCGGCTGTCCCCGGTCGCTCGCCATGTCGATCGCGCAGAAGTCGGCGAGAAACGGCACGGTGAGCCGCGCGACGTTGCGCAGGGTCGCCTCGACGTCGAGCGAGGCCGCGAGGAGCACGCTGGCCTGCGCCAGGAACGACGCGCGGCGCTCGGTGGCCTCGGCGTCGGCGCGCGCGGCCTGCTCGCGGGCCACCAGCTCGACGTTGTGCAGGACCACGGCCGCCTGGTCCGCGAGGCGACCGAGCAGCGCGTCGTCCCGCTCGGTGAACGGCCGGGCCGAGCGCCGCGACACGTAGAGCAGCCCCTCGACCCGGTCACCCCGGCGAATCGGCACCACCAGCTGGGCGACGATCCCCTCGGTCTCGATCGCGCCCACGTAGTCCTTGCTGAATCGCGGATCGATCCGGTAGTCCTCCGTCCGGACGGGGTTGCCGCTCACGAGCGCGAGCCCGCCCATCCCGCGGCCGGGCTCGATGAGCACGTCGTGCCACCCCTGGAACCGCGTGCCGGCCATGTAGCGGAAGGTGTGCGCCGGTCCCGCGCCGACCGGCCGCGTGATCCACGCCGCATCCGCGCCGCAGAGCTCGCGCGCGCCCTCGACGATGCGCTGCAGGACCGTGTCGATCTCGAGGGACGCGCCGAGCTGGCGCAGGATCTCGCCGAAAATCTCCGCCTCGCGGCGGCGGCGCTCCGCCTCCGCGTGCAGCTGCGCGTTGCGGAGGGCGATCGCGGCGAAGCCGGCGAGCCGGCCCACGATGCGCTCGTCGTCGTCGCTGAACGGCTGCGCGCGCCGCCGCGCGCAGTAGACGAGGCCCGTGATCTGCTCCTCGCCGTGGATCGGCACGACCATCGCCGTCTTCACGCCCTCGATCTGGATGAACTGACGGCCGTAGTCGGGGTGCACGGCCGCGTCGCCGTACGCGTCGGCCGTCCGGTACGCCCGGCCCGTCTCGAGCGTCCGGCCGACGAACCCGAGCCCGGGCCGGAGGGGTAGCCGCTCGTAGCCGGCGGCGCGGGTGCCCACCAGGTAGCGGTACCGCATCGCTCCGTCCGCCTCGTCGCGGAGCGCGATGCGCACGACGTCGGCCTCGGCGACCTCGCGCGCCGCCTCGGCGACCGCCTGGAGGACCCGGTCCAGGTCGAGGGAGGCGGTCAGCTGGGCGGCCAGCGAGGCGAACAGCTCCGCCTCGGCCCGCAGTCGCCGCTCGCGCGTGAACAGCGACGCGTTCTGCACGGCGATGGCGGCCTGGTGCGCCAGCCAGACGCAGACGACCTCGTCCACGTCGGTGAACGCGCGCGTGGTGTGGTTGCCGACGTAGAGGAGCCCTTCCACCACGCCCGCCATCACGATCGGCACCGCCATCACGGCCACCACACCCACCTGTCTGGCCACGTGGCGGAACGTGTCGGGCACCGCCGGATCGGCGTCGTACTGCGCCGTCCGCACCGGCCGCGCCGTCTGCCACGCCTGGCCGCCGATCCCCTGCCCGGGCGTCAGGCGCAGTCCCTCGTAGCCCGGCGGAAAGGTGCCGACGCGAACGCGCGGGATCATCACGCCGGCGTCCGCGTCGCGCAGGAAGATCGAGGCGGTGTCGCTCGCGCACACCTGCCGCGCGGCCTCCGCGATGCGAGGGAGGACGACGTCCAGCTCGAGCGACGACGTGATCGACCGCGCGATCTCGTCGAGGAGCGCGAGCCGGTCCGGCAGCCACGGCGTGGGCGCCGTCACGGGCCCGCACCCGTGGAGCTCATTGCCGCCTCGGAGAGATCATCGGGGACAGCCCTCCGGTCGCTCAACCGTCCGGAGACTCTACCCGCAGGGCGGGATTACGGCAACTGGTCCATCCCCTGTCGGCGGCGGCGACAGGGCGCGACCGGCGCCCCGAGCACCGGCCCGCCGACGGCGTCCCTCAGCAGGCGGCGACCGCCGCACCACCCCCGGGCTGCCACGAGCACAGCGGATCCTCTCCGAGCGCATCGCCGCTGGCGGCCCACGCGCGCGCACGCGAGCCGCCAC
>DASUPA010000242.1:0-4408 GCA_036276335.1 Candidatus Methylomirabilota bacterium
GACAACAAGCCGCCCGATCCGTGGATGGCGCTGGCGGCCGTGGTGGGCCGGCGCGACATGACGACCGGCGAGGTGCTCGGGCCCGGCGAGCGGCTGAGCCGCGCCCAGGCGCTGGCAGCGCTGACCACGGGCGGGGCCTGGCTGACGTTCGCGGAGCGGACGGCGGGCACCCTGGCTCCCGGCCGGCGCGCGGACCTGGCCGTGCTCGAGGCGGACCCGCTCGCGGCGCCGCTCGACGAGCTGGCCGGGATGCCGGTCCGCCTGACGATGGTCGGCGGCGAGGTGGTCCACGGCGATGAGTGACGCGGTCGCCATCCCCGACGTCCGCTCGCCGCGCGTCTGGCTGGCGGTCGTGTGGTCCCTCTTCCAGCTCTGGACGGCGTATCAGGGCATGTTCGACCTGCTGATCCAGCTTCCCGCGCACGTGGCGTTCGCCACCGCGCTCGGGCTGCTGACGCCCGGCGGGCCCGGCGGGCGGACGCGCTGGTGGGACGTCGTGGGCGCGGTGCTCGCCCTGGCCTGCGCCGCCCACTACGTGGCCTGGATCGATCACCTCTCGGTCCGGATGCCCATGGTCGACACGCCGCGCCCGCTCGACGTGGCCGTCGCCGTGCTGTTCGCGCTGCTGCTGCTCGAGGCCTCGCGGCGGCACGTCGGCGGCGCGCTGGTCGTGCTGGCGCTGGCGTTCGTGGTCTACGCGTTCGTCGGGCCGTGGATGCCCGGCTTCCTCGCCCACGGCGGCGTGACGGCCGAGCGCTTCGTCGATCTGCAGATGCTGACGACCGAGGGCGTCTTCGGCATCCCCGTGCTCGTGTCGACGAGCTTCATCTTCCTGTTCGTGCTGTTCGGCGCCGTCATGCTGCACGGCGGGCTGCTCACCTTCTTCACCGACGTCGCGCTGGCCATCGCCGGCGCCTCCCGCGGCGGCGCGGCCAAGGTGGCCGTCATCTCGAGCGGCCTCTTCGGGACCGTCAACGGCAGCGCGATCGCCAACGCCGTGACCACGGGCGCCTTCACCATCCCGCTGATGCAGCGGGCCGGCTACCGGGGAGAGTTCGCGGCCGCCGTCGAGGCGACGGCGTCGATGGGCGGCCAGCTCATCCCGCCGGTCATGGGCGCGGCCGCCTTCATCATGGCCGAGACGCTCGGCGTGTCCTACTGGAGCATCGCGATCTCGGCGGCCATCCCGGGCGTGCTCTACTTCTTCGCCGTCGGCGTGATGGTGCACCTGGAGGCCGCCCGCCTCCGCCTGCCCGTGCTGGACCGCGCGGCGTTGCCGGCGCTCGGGGCCGTGCTGCGCCGGAACGCCCATCTGCTGGCGGGGCCCGTCGTCCTCGTCTGGTACCTCGCCAGCGGCTACACGGCCGAGCGCGCGGGCTTCTTCGCGCTGGTGGTGGCGATCGTCACGAGCTGGGTGCGCGCGGACACGCGCATCGGCCCCCGGCGACTGCTGGTCGTGCTCGTCGACGGCGCGCGGGGCGCCATGCCGGTGGCGCTCGCGTGCGCCACGGTGGGCATCGTCGTCGGCGTGGTGTCCATCACGGGGCTGGGCCTGAAGCTCGCGACCGGCATCGTCGGGCTGGCGCAGGGGAGCCTGCTGCTCACCTGCCTGCTGACGATGGTCGCCGCCCTCGTCCTCGGCACGGGGCTGCCCACGTCGGCGACCTACATCATCACCTCGATCATGGCGGCGCCGGCGCTCACGCAGCTCGGCGTGCCCGTCCTCGCCGCCCACATGTTCGTCTTCTACTTCGGCATCCTGGCCGATCTCACGCCGCCCACCGCGATCTCGACGTACGCGACGGCGGGTATCGCCGGCGCCGACGTCTGGCGCACGCAGTGGACGGCCATGATGCTGGCGCTGTCGGGGTTCATCATTCCCTTCAGCTTCGTGTACGATCCGGCGATCCTGCTCGTCGACGCGTCGCTGGCGGGCATCGTCTTCCGCACGGCGGCCGCCGGCCTGGGGATCCTGATGCTGGGCGCGGGCCTGATCGGCTACCTGCGCGCCCCGACGCTCGGGTGGCAGCGTCTCGCCCTCCTGGTCGGCGCCGTCTGCCTGATCTTCCCCGGCATCTGGCTCGACGTGGCGGGGGCGCTGGCGTTCGTCGCGGTCTGGCTGTCGCAGCGGCCGGCGGCGCCGGCGGCCGTCGCCGTGCCCGCGGAGGAGCGCGAATGACGACGAGGCGTGCGCCGGACGCTCGGCGGGCCGGGCCGTGATCGGAGGAGAGCGATGAGGAAGGGCTTCCTGGACCTGCGGCAGTGGATCGAGCTGCTCGAGAAGGAGGACGAGGTGCGCCGCGTGGCGGCCGAGGTGGACTGGGACCGCGAGATCGGTGCCATCGCCCGCCGCGTGCTCGAGAAGAAGGGCCCCGCGCTCCTCTTCGAGAGCATCAAGGGCTATCGCGGCCCCGACGCCCGCTGCACGCGGCTCTTCACGGGCGGGCTCGGCGAGCGGCGCCGGCTCGCGCTGGCGCTCGGCTTCCCGAAGGACGTGTCGAACGCCGAGCTCGTGCAGTACGTCATGAAGAAGAACAAGGAGACGATCGCGCCCCGCATCGTCGACAGCGGCCCCGTGAAGGAGATCGTCGTCCGCGGCGACCGGGTCGACCAGACGGAGCTCCCGGTGCCGAGGTGGGGCTTCCGCGAGGGCGGCCGCTACATCCACACCTTTTCGGGCATCGTCACGCGCGATCCCGACACCCGCGTCATGAACGTCGGCATCTACCGCGGGATGATCGGCCGCAAGGACACCGCGCCGTTCCTGCTGATCAAGGGCGGGCAGCACTGGGGGCAGCACTTCGTGAAGTACGCCGCCAAGGGCCAGCCCATGCCGGTCGCGTGCGTGATCGGCTGGGACCCGATCATGCCGTTCCTCGCCGGCTCGCCGATCCCCGTCGGCGTCTGCGAGTGGGACGTCATGGGCGCCTACCGGGGCGAGCCGGCCGAGCTGGTGCGGTGCGAGACGGTCGATCTCGAGGTGCCGGCGAGCGCCGAGATCGTGCTGGAGGGCTTCATCAGCGACGACCCCGCCACCTACGAGATGGAAGGGCCCTTCGGCGAGTTCACGGGCTACGTCTCCGACGTGCCGACGCCGCGGCCCACCATGAAGGTGACGTGCATCACCCATCGCCGCGAGCCGATCTTCCGCGGGTGTCTCGAGGGCACGCTGCCCGGCTCGTACAGCGAGAACAGCGTGATGTCGTCCGTGCAGCGCGCGGCCATCGCCTGGAACATCCTGGCCGGCGCCGGCATCCCCGGCATCCGCGACGTCTACGTGCACCCCATCAGCAATGGCGTCAACGTGTGCGTGAAGATCACCAAGCACTATCAGGGGCAGCCGAAGCAGATCGCCGCCGCGCTGTGGGGCAACAGCGCCGCGCAGTATCGCTACAAGCACGTCTGGGTGGTCGAGGACGACATCGACATCGCCTCCTACGAGCAGATCGACTGGGCGGTCGCCCACCGGGTGAACGCCGGCGAGGGCGGGATCGTGATCTTCCCCGGGCTCTTCGGCTCGCCCATCGACCCGTCGACGCCGCTCGAGGACCGCAACGTGGCGCAGCTCGGCACCGGGCTCTGGAACCGCGTGCTCATCGACGCCACCCGCAACTGGAAGTTCGAGCGCCGCCCGGAATGGGGCGGGGAGCGCTTCCCGCCGACGGTGCGCCCGGCGCCGGAGGACGAGGCGCGGGTGCAGGCGCGCTGGTCCGAGTACGGGCTGGGGGACCTGTCGTGAAGATCACGTCGGTCCGCGCCATCCCGCTCGCGGTACCCCTTCGGGAAACGGCGCCCGTGGCCTCCGCCTGGGCCGGCCGCGCCTCCAAGCAGATCCTCGTCGAGGTCCGCACCGACGGCGGCCTCACGGGCTGGGGCGAGGCCTTCGCCTACGGCGTGCCGCTCGCCGTCTGCAACGTGATCGAGGAAGGCCTGGCGCCGATCGTGACCGGACAGGATCCGACGGCGATCGAGGCGCTCGTGGATCGCATGCACCGCGCGCTGATGATCTGGGGGCGCCGGGGGCTCGCGATGATGGCGGTGAGCGGGGTGGAGCTGGCCCTCTGGGACCTGGCCGGCAAGGCGCGCGGCGTGCCGGTCTATGCGCTCCTCGGCGGGCTCGTGCAGCGGAGCGTGCGTGCCTACGCGAGCCTGCCGCGCTACGACGCGCCGCCGGACGTCGCGCGCGCCGCGGCCGCGATGGCCGGGCAGGGGTTCAGCGCGATCAAGCTCCACCAGACCGACGTCGCCTCCGTGGCCGCCGCGCGGGAGGCGGTCGGCGACGGCGTCGAGCTGATGCTCGACACGAACTGTCCGTGGACGGTCGAGGAGGCGGTGGCCATGGCGCGGCGGCTCGAGCCCTACCGGCTGCGCTGGCTGGAGGAGCCGGTGTGGCCGCCGGAGGACTACG
>DASUPA010000243.1:0-3926 GCA_036276335.1 Candidatus Methylomirabilota bacterium
AAGCCTGGACGGCGCGGCCGCTCGGCACTTCGACCGCGCGTTCGGAGGCAGGACGTTCGGCCGGCGCGGCGCGCGGTCGATCAGGCCGCGTCGGGCGGCGGCGCGATGACGTCCTCGTACGCGTGGCGCCTGGTGATCAGCTTCGCATGCTGGAAGACGTCGAGCGTGGCGTCGAACGCCGGGCGCGTGATCTCGACGTGCGGCGTCCAGCAGCCGAGCGCCTGGCGCATGAGCCCCCCGCGCGGCTCGACCGTTCCATCGAGGGCGGTGTCAGACCCTCTCGCCGGCGGGACCGCGTGCGGTACGGGCGACGAGCGCCACGAGGTCCGCCGGGTCGATCGGCTTCGGGGCGTAGCTCTGAAAGCCCGCCGCCAGGGCGCGGGCGCGGTCCTCGTCGGAGGCATACGCCGAGAGCGCCATCGCCACGAGATGCTGCGAGGACGCGGCGGCCTCTTCCTGCGCCCGGACGGCGCGGATGAGATCGAAGCCGTCGAGCCCTGGCATGCCCAGGTCGCTGATCAGGACGTCGGTCGGCCAGTGCTGCAGCCGCTGCAGCGCCTCGTCGGCCGATCCGGCCAGCTGCACGGTGGCGCCGCCCTCGGCCAGCACGGTGCCGATCATCTCCCGCGAGTCGCGATGGTCGTCCACCACCAGCACGCGCAGGCCCTCCAGACGCTGCAGCGATGCGCCGGCTCGCCGGGGAGCCGGGTCGCCGGCCGGTCCGCGGCGGGGCTCCGCGAGGCGCACCGCGAGCACGGGCAGCGCCACCGTGAACGTGGCGCCCGAGCCCCGGCCCGCGCTCTCCGCGGTGACCGTGCCGCCGTGCAGCTGCGCGAGGCTCCGGACGATGGCCAGGCCCAGGCCGAGACCGCCCGCGCGGCGCGTCCGCGTCCCGTCCACCTGCCGGAAGCGATCGAAGACGTAGGGAATGACCTGGGCATCGATGCCCTCCCCGGTGTCGCGCACGACGACCTTCACCTCGTTGTCTGCGCGGACGAGGCTCACCGACACCCGGCCTCCGGGCGGCGTGAACTTGATCGCGTTGGACACGAGGTTGATGAGGATCTGCTCGAGCCGCACGGGGTCGCCGAGCACCACACCGGCGCCCGGGCCGGCGGCGATATCGATCGTGACGCGGTTGGCCTCGGCGTCCGGGCGAAGCTTGTCGACCGCCGCCTCGATCACCGGGCGCAGCTCCACGGGTCGCTTCTCGAGCTGCATCTTGCCCGCGACGATCCGCGAGACGTCGAGCAGATCGTCGATCAGCCGGCCGAGCAGACGGACGTTGCGATCGAGCGTGTCGAGGCCCTGGGCCGCCCGGTCCGCGTCGAGGCGCCGCGTGCGCAGCATGCTCACCCAGCCGAGCATGGCGCCCAGCGGGGTCCGCAGCTCGTGGGACAGGACCGCGACGAACTCCTCCTTGGCCCGGGCGGCTTCCTCGGCCTCCCGCTGGCGCTGCTGGGCCTGGCGGTACAGCCGCGCGTTGTCCAGCGCGAGGGCCGCCTGGTCGCTGAACACCTGGACCGTCCGCACCGCGTCGCCGTCGAAGCGCCGGCCGAATCGGTCGAACACGACCACCGCCCCGACGATCTCGACTCCCTTGACGATCAGCGGCACGCCGACCGCGGACCGCAGCTCGGTCCGCTCGAGCAGCGTGCGGACGGCGGCAGGATAGGCGATGGTCGGGTCCTCCAGGATGTTCGGGCTCACGATGGTCCGGCGCGCGTCGATGGCGGCGCCCGCGATGCCGGTCCCCTTCGGCAGCGTGATGCCCCCGCCCAGCGACGCGAGATCGTCCGCCTCGCCCGCGTGCGCCACCGCGGTGAGCTCCGAGATCGCCGGATCGAGCCGGTACAGGAGGGCCACTCTCGCGCGGAGGAGCTCCCGCGTGCTCGTGACGATGTGCCGGCACAGCTCCCCGACGTCGCGGATCTCCACCAGCGCGCGGCCGAATCCGGCGAGACGCTCCGCCTCGCGCCGACGCGCCTCGCTCTCCTGGAACAGCCGCGCGTGCTCGAGTGCCTCGCCGGCGCGGTCCGCCAGCGTCTCCGCGAACTGGAGGCTCGCGCGATCGTAGCCTCTCCCGGCGCCGGTGACGGCGAGGCCCACCGCTCCCAGGACGCCATCGCGGCTCCGGATGGGGATCACCATCGCGGACTTCACGTTCACCGCGATCAGGCCGTGCAGCCGCTCGTCGTCGCGTGCCAGCGCCGCGAGCAGCGCGGCCGGCGCCCGGGGACACAGCCGCGCCACGCCGTCCCGCACCATCTCCAGGAGTCCGACCGGCACGTCGCGGCCGTGCTCGACGACGTCCGTCGGGGCGGCGGCCAGCTGGGGCTCGCCCGGCAGGCGGCCGGCGGTCCACCGCAGCGTCCGCCCCGTCGTATCGACCAGCTCGACGACGCAGAGATCCGCGAGGCTGGGCACCACGACGCGCGCGATCGCCTGGGCGGTGGCCGCGTAGTCGAGCGAGCGACGCAGCAGCGGGGTCGCCTCGGCGAGGAACCGCGCGCGGTACTCGGCCGCCTCGGCATGCCGCCGGCGTTCCTCGGCCTGCGTGTAGAGGGTCGCGTTCTTGACGGCGACGGCGACCTGGGCGCCGAAGCTCTCGAAGAGCTCCTCGTCGGCCTCGAGATCGAACGGCTGGCCGCGGGAGAGCATCCCCAGGACGCCGATGAGCGCGTCGCCGAGCACGATGGGGAGGCCCAGGAAGCCACGCAGTCCGTTGCGGGCGGCCCACTCACGGAACACGAACCGGGGGTCGGCGAGCACGTCCGGGACGTTCAGCGGTCGGCGATGGCGCGCGACCCAGCCCACCAGGCTCGCGCCGCTGTGCAGGCTCGTCGCCGGGAGGTCGCGCAGGCACTCCTCACCCCAGCCCCCCTTGAGCTCGAGCGTCGCGCGCTCGGCGTCGAGCAGCCAGAACCCGACGACCTCGGCGCGGGCGAGGTCGGCCGCGGCCCGGCCGATCTCGCGCAGGACCTCGGCGGTGTCGAGCGAGGCCGAGATGAACCGGTTGAGCTCGGTGATCCGGCGGAGACGGTCGGCGCGCGCCCGGAGCGCGTCCGAGAGGCGGGCGTTCTCCAGCGCACTCGCCGTCTGGTCGCTCAGCGCATCGGCCAGCCGCTGCTCCGATCGCCGGCGCTCCGTCACATCCTCGAAGACGCACGCCGCGCCCAGGGGACGGCCGCCCGGGCCCTCGATCGGCTCGCTGCTCACGAGCACGCGGTGCTCGGTGCCGTCGGCGTGGGTGATCCGGTACTCGAAGTTCCGCAGCCGCTCGCCCCGGATCGCACGCATGGTGGGGAGATCATCGGCCGACATCGCGGAGCCGTCGACGTGACGCGTCGCCCAGCACCGTGCCCGCTCCATCGGCGTCAGCGTCTCGACGTCGTGCGAGAAGAGCGCGTGGGCGGCCGGATTGGCGTACGTCACGCGGCCGCCGGGCTCGGCCATCAGCACCGCGAGCGGGAGTGCGTCCAGGACGGCGGTTGCGTCCCGTGCGTTCACGAGCGCTCTCGACGCGATGCCCGCGGAGGGGCCGGGGCCTGCGTGCCGGGATCGGCGGAAGTGACTGCGAACATCGGCTGCGAGTCAGCAGCATAGACAACTGCCGGGGGCGCGGCAAGCCGCAAGTTGACGTCGTGGCACGGCCGCGCGCTCGCAACACGCAGCGTGGCGCGATCCGAGGCCTGCGGCGGCCGTTGTAAGTACTGCACCGCACGCGCGCCGCCGACGCCCGTCCCTCCCGCACGCACGGGCTCGCGCAGGTCGTCACGACCGACGCGAGCATCACCCGAAGGTATCGAGGAGCGCGCCATGCACCTCGAGGCCATCCAGGCCGCCGGCGAGGCGTAGCGCGGACGACGGCACCCGATCGGTCTACAATCGGGCACTTTCTCCCTGGAGGGCAGCCATGCGCCTCG
>DASUPA010000244.1:0-2622 GCA_036276335.1 Candidatus Methylomirabilota bacterium
GGCGACGGCTCCGGCGACGGCCGCCAGGATTCTCGTCGTGGACGACGAGCTGGGGCCGCGCGAGTCGCTCCGCATGCTGCTGAAGCCCTCGTACCAGATCCACACCGCCGAGAGCGGTCGCGCCGCGCTCGCCCTGCTGCCGGACGTGCGGCCGGACGTCGTGATCCTGGACATCAAGATGCCGGAGATGGACGGCCTCGAGGTGCTGCGGCGGGTGAAGGACCTGGATCCGACCGTCGAGGTCGTGATGATCACGGCCTACGCCTCGCTGGAGACGGTGAAGCTGGCGCTCACCCATGGCGCGTTCGAGTACCTGATCAAGCCGTTCTCCCGCCAGGACCTCGAGGACGTCGTGCGCCGCGCCGTCGTCCGCCGGCAGACGGATCTCGGCGCCCGGGGCGAGGTCGCCTCGCTGGTCGAGGAGATGCGCCGGCTGTCCTCGAAGACGCGGCAGCTCGAGGAAGCGGCCCGCCGGGAGGCGGCCGAGCAGTCGCTCCGGGTGACGCAGCTCTCGCTGCTCCGGCAGATCGCGCGCACCATCGTGGGCCAGCTGGCCGTCGACGACGTCATCGCGGCGGTCACCGCCCAGCTGCGCGACGCCCTCGGCTACGACAGCGTGACGATCGTCAGCGCCCCGCCCGGCGGCGCGCCGTCGGACGCGCTCGTGGTGTGCGCCATCCGCGACGCGGAGGGCACGCTCGGTCACCTGGTCGTCGACAATCGCGGCTCGGGCCGCGCCGTCGATCCCCGCGAGCGGGAGCTGCTCGACATGCTGTCGGAGTACCTGGCCGTCGCGCTGCGGAACTCGCGGCTCTACGGCGAGATCGCCGACACCAAGCGCTCGCTGGAGCAGCTCATCGCGTCGGCCGGCGACGCCATCATCTCGGTGGACGGCCAGGACCGCATCGACGGCTGGAATCCGGCGGCCGAGCGGATCTTCGGTCTGGCGGTGGCGCAGGCCACCGGCCGGCCCGTCACGAACCTGCTCCCGGAGACCGAGTACACGACCGCCAAGAACCGGCTGGCTCGCGGCGCCGCCATGGAGACGTTCGAGGCCAACGCGGCGGGAAGCCGGGAGACCCCGCTCGCGCTCGCGGTGACGCTCTCCGGGCTGCGGAACCGGCAGGGCGGCCTCGACGGCCTCATCGCCATCGTCCGCGACATCACGGCGCAGCGGGAGGTGGAGGCGCAGCTCCACCAGTCGGAGAAGCTCACCGCCCTCGGTCAGCTCGCCGGCGGGATCGCGCACGACTTCAACAACCTCCTGCAGGCCATCCTCGGGTACGCGCAGCTCATGAAGCAGAACCCGGCGAACCTCGACCTCGTCGAGCGCTCGCTCTCGGTCGTCGAGAGCGCGGCCATGGACGGCTCGGAGACCGTGCGGCGCATCCAGACCTTCGCCCGGCTGCGCCCCGAGGAGCGGTTCATGCCGCTCAACGTCAACCAGGTCGTGGAGGACGCGCTGGCGATCACGCGTCCGCGCTGGGAGGAGAAGGTCGCGCACGACCGCCGGCCGCTCAGGCAGAAGCTCGACCTCCGCGCGCGGCGTGTGATCCAGGGCCGCTCGGCAGCGCTGGCCGAGGTCATGACGAACCTCATCCTCAACGCCATGGACGCGATGCCGGACGGGGGCACGCTCTCCATCGGCACGCGCGACACGCCCGACGGCGTCCTCATCACGGTCGCCGACACCGGCGTCGGGATGCCGGAGCCGGTGCGCCGCCGGATCTTCGAGCCGTTCTTCTCCACCAAGGGCGAGAAGGGCTCGGGGCTCGGGCTCTCGATGGCGTACTCCATCGTCCGCCGGCACGGCGGCGACATCCGCGTGGAGAGCGAGCCGGGGCGCGGCACGACGTTCAGCCTGTCGCTGCCCGAGACACAGGCCGCCGTGGACGTCGAGGCCGCGCCGATCCACAACGGCCGACGGCGCGCGGCCCGGGTGCTGCTCGTCGACGACGATGACCAGGTCAGGTCCGCCCTGGTGGCGCTCCTCGAGACGACGGGCCACTCGGTGAGCGCGGCCGCGAGCGGCGGCGCCGCCCTCGAGGCGTACGAGGCCAACCGCCACGACGTCGTGCTGGCGAACGTCGGCATGGCCGGGATGAACGGGTGGGAGTTCGCCGAGCGGCTCCGCGCGATCGACACCACGGTGCCGATGCTGTTCATCACCGGCTGGGGCCTCCGGGAAGAGGACCAGGCGCGCCTCCGCGCGCTCCGCATCCAGCGCTGCCTGTTCAAGCCGGTTCGCCCCGAAGAGCTCGACGCCGCCATCCAGGCCGCGCTGGTCCCCGCCTCTCTCTAGACGCACCCATCTGCCCCGCGGCGCTACGCAGAAGATTGCGCTGCCCGCCGGCGACCGTGGCACCGCCGTTGCTCCCCCATGAGCCCACCGGTGGCACGCGGGCACGCGCCCGCCGGGCGGAGGGAGAGCAAGTCACGTGGCGACCAGCACGTTCTGGCTCCGGATCGGATTGGCGGCGGCGCTCGCGCTGGCGGGTGGTGCGCAGGCGGCTGCGCAGGAGCGCGCAGGCGTAATCACCACCCTGCGGGGCGACGTCACGGTGCTCCGCGCGTCACTCCCCCGCCCGACGCCGCTCCGGTTCAAGGACGCGATCTTCGTCC
>DASUPA010000245.1:0-4194 GCA_036276335.1 Candidatus Methylomirabilota bacterium
GGAATGCCCTGGGCGGCGAGCGCCTCGAGATCGCGCACGTGGTAGCCCTTGAGGGGCGCGCTGGCGTCGATGATGCGCTGGAGATAGACCTCCACCTGGTTGTCGCGGGCGAACTTCCAGTAGTCGAGAAAGCGCTGGTCCTTCATGAGATCCGCCAGCGCGGCCGCCACCCCGACGTAGGTGTCCATGTCGCTGACGGTGCCGTAGTTGCGCCGGAGCGGCGTGCGCGGGAACACTTGTAAGAAGGGGTTCGTGTTGGAGGCGGTCATGTCCGGGTACTTGAGCTCCATCCAGGAGTCGACGCCGTAGACGATGTCGGCGTACTCGCACGACCCCGACCACCACCACTCGTTGATCGCCACCAGCTCCTGCCGGGGCAGCGTGTTGAAGACGACCTCGTAGTGGTACTTCGTGTTCGCGATCTGCGAGTTGGAGTTGGTCAGCCAGATGGCCTTGGTCGGCGTCGGCACGTGGGCGCCGGTCGTGAACTGCTTGGTGCCCTCCCGCTGGATCACCTCCCCGGCCGCGTAGTAGTGCAGCGACTCGGCCCGGAGGTAGCTCTTGACCTTCACCGGTCCCGCCGCGCCGAGCTGCGTCTGGAACGGGTCCTCGTACGTGTAGAGCGGCATGCCCGAGAAGAGCGTGTTGCGGTAGTTGCCGGCGTAGGAGCCGACGTTGCCGCCCATCTGGCCGATGGAGCCGGTGAGCGCGGCCACCAGGAAGATCGCCCGGTCCTTCAGGTCGTTGTTGAAGAACTGGTTCGGCCCCATGCCGACCGCGAAGAGCGTCTTGCCCCCGTGGCGCGCGACGTCCCGCGCCAGCTGGACGATCGCCTCCGTCGGCGCCCACGTGATGCGCGAGACCGCCTCCGGCGTCATCGTCGCGTCGAGGTACTCGGCGGTGAGATCCAGCACCGTGCGCGCTTTCACGGCCGTGCCGTCGGCGAGCGTGACGTCGAAGGCGCCGGTCAGCGCGGGGTCGATGCCGGCCGCCGTGAAGTAGTCGCCCACCTGATCGTGCGACACGGGCACCGGCTTGCCGGTCCGGGCGTCCCACATCACGAAGTCACCGAACTCGTCGCGCAGCGCCTCCGGGATCAGCACGCCGTTCTGCTCCGGCGTCGGCGGCGGCGCCTCGCCGCGCCCGACCACGGTCGTCCAGTTGCGGAGCGGCGCGTCGCGGTGGCCGGCGAAGACGTCGCGGGCCATGAGCGGCTGGAGCGTGTCCATCCGGACCAGGCGCGGCAGATCGGTGAAGCGCTTCACGAAGCCCTCGTCGTAGCGCTTCTCCTTGATGATGACCTGGGCCAGGCCGAGCGCGAACGCCGGATCGGTCCCGGGCCGGATCACGATCACCTCGTCGCCCTTGTTCGCCGTCGCGCTGTACTCCACCGTCAGCACGACGACCTTCGTGCCCTTGAGCCGCGCCTCGGTGAGCCAGTGGCTGTCGGGCATCTTGGTGGTGATCCAGTTCATGCCCCACACCAGCACGAGGTTGGCGTTCTCGGCGTCGAACAGCTCCCAGTCCGACGTCTGGTCGCCGTGCACCATCGGATGCCCGGGCGGCAGGTCCGTGTGCCAGGAGTACGAGTCCCAGGCGCCGGAGCCCATCGCCTGCCCGGCGCCCACCTTGCGGACGTGGGAGTCGAGCAGCGCCAGCATGTTGCCGAAGCGGAACGTCCCGAAGATCCGCGTGGCGCCGAGCTTCGCCATGCCGCCCCGCACCTTGGAGGTGCGGATGCCGGCGCCGGCGAGCGCGTCCACCATGGCGGGGTCGTAGCCCTGCGCGAGGAGGAAGCGCCGGCCCTGCTCGCCGCTGTAGGTGCGCGCGATGTTCTCGAGCGCGCGCGCGTGGAGCGCGTAGGCCTCCTCGAACGGCACCTTCACGTAGCCGTCCCAGCCGCGCTTCATCAGCGCGGCCGGGGCGCGGCCGGTGGCGGGATCGCGCGGGAAGCCGCTCTCCGCCCACGTCTTGAAGCCCTTCCGCACGTAGGCGCCCTTCACGCGGCGGTCGCCGTAGAGCCGCCGGCCCAGCACGAGGCCCTTCTGGCAGCAGCGCGGATCCCAGCGCGCCGACGCGCGGTGCCCCGACAGGTCGGTGGCCTTGCCGTAGCCGTAAGTCGGCTCGATCCGGACCAGCACGTTGTTCTTGACGAACCCCTTCAGCAGGCAGTTGTGCGTGTCGTTCGGCGCGCACAGGAACGTGAAGGTCCGGTCGTGCCGGAAGATGTCGCGATAGAGGCGCTCCCAGTCGCGATTCGGATAGGCGTCGAAGGGGTTGGCGACCCTCACCGGCGCCAGGAACCGCTGCTGCGCGAAGAGATCGGCGGGACGCGCGACCGCGCCGAGCCCCGCCATCGCCGCCAGCTGGAGAAATCGCCGTCGCCTCATCGTGCCCTCCTCATCCGAGCCTCTCGGGGTCCGTCTCGAGCATCGACGACGGGCGCGCCGGCACGTTATGACCGTCGTCATAGAGGTAGTACGCCGGTGCCGCGCAGGCCCGGCACAGCGTGCGCGCCTGCACGCGCACCTCGCGCGCGTAGTTCACGCCCTCGCCGCAGCCCTCGCACCGGACCCGCGCGCGCGGCTGATCGAGCCAGCCGGGCGCGATGACCACCGGCGCCAGCGCGAGGAGCTCGGCCTCGTCCATCACGCGATAGGCGGCGAGCATCGCGCGGCGCGGATCGGCCTCGGCCGGCACGAGGCGCGCCGCCGCCGCGCGCGCCTCCTCGCGCGCCGCCACGCGCACCGCGCGACCGGCGGCGACGTTCACGAAGGTGGCCGCCGTCCGTCCGTAGTCGAGGTACTTCAGCGTCCGCTTCCCGAGGCTGACGCCGGTCAGCGCCTGGATGGCGTCGGTCGCGCAGCGATCGATCTCCACGAAGACGACCAGCGACTTGCCGGCGGCCCGCGGCTCGTCGACGCTCACCGCGCGGCAGCCGGCCTGGGCCATGCGCACGCCGAGCACCTGCCCCGGACAGAGGTGCCCGTGAAACGCCACGGCCTCCGCGAGCAGCGCCTCGCGATCGCGCTGGTGGAGCGGCACGGCGGTCGATCCGGTTCGCACGCCCCGGCGGCGTCCGCAAGCCGGATGCCAGATCGGTGTGCTGCGAACTCGCGCCGTTGCCGCGGCCCCGCGCGCGGCGGGGGCGCCGGCCGCGGGGTCGCGCCGCCCCGCTGGGGCGTGGCCGCCCCGCGCGGCGCCGGTGCTATCATCCGCGCATGCCCGACGAGCTGGCCGCATTCCTGAGCGCCAGCCCCGTCTTCGCGGCCGTCCCCCGCAGGGAGATCCAGGCGCTCGTCGCCGTCGCGCGCGAGCAGCGCTACGCCGCGCGGGAGTACGTCTTCGAGGAGGGCGACCCGGCCGCCTGGTTCTGCGTCGTCCGGACCGGGCGTGTTCGCATCTTCCGCCACTCGCGCTCGGGCAAGGACGTCGTGCTGGAGCTGCTGGGCCCGGGCGAGCCCTTCGGCGGCGTCGCCGTGATCGAGCGCCGGCCCTACCCCGCGTCCGCGCAGGCCACCGAGCCGAGCGTCGTCGTCCGCATTCCGCAGGAGCCGATCGTCGCGCTCAGCGAGCGCCATCCGTCCGTCGTCCGCGAGATGGCGCTGATGATCGGGCGCCGCCTGCGCAGCGCCCACGACTCCGTGGAGTCGCTCGCCTCCGATCCCGTCGAGGCGCGGCTGGCCGCCACGCTCCTCCGGCTCGCCGAGCGCGAGGGCCCGCCCGCCCGCCAGGGCACCACCCTGTCCTTCCACCTCACGCGCCAGGCGCTGGCCGACATGGCCGGGACGACGGTGGAGACGACGATCCGCGTCGTGAGCCGCTGGCTCCGGGACGGTCTCGTCCGCGAGCAGGGCGGCCGCCTCGTCATCCCCTCGGTCGCGGCGCTGCGCGAGGTCGCCGAGGGCGAGCGGGAGTAGCGGTTCCGCGGTCCGGCGGACGTATGACGGACGTCATATCGGCACCGCCCGCGTCCCGCTACGCTCGAGCGCATGGAGGACGCGATGAGCCAAGGAGGCCGATGCGGATGCGGACACGCGACGGCGACGGTCGGCGCCGAGCAGACCGTCGAGCAGGCGAAGAGCCGACCCGGTGCGCTGGAGGTGCTCCAGCGGCTCGGGGTCAATCACTGCTGCGGCGCCCATCTCACGCTGCGTGAGGCGGCGGCGGCGGCCGGTGTGGAGCTGCCGGTCC
>DASUPA010000246.1:0-8214 GCA_036276335.1 Candidatus Methylomirabilota bacterium
AAGCTCGCCAGCAGGTAGCCGGCGGTGGCGGTGGCGCCGCGCACGAGCGGGGACGCGCCGAGCAGCTCCGGCAGCGTGTGCAGCAGCATGAGCGGGATGAAGAAGAACACGAGCGCCTTCAGGAACCCGACGAGCATCTCCCGCCCCGTGCCGTGGTAGGCGAAGCGGTCGCCCTCGAACTCCGTCTCGGACAGCAGGTACGCGCGCAGCTTCACCTTCGCCCAGAAGTAGTAGACGCCGAGGGTGACCAGCGTGAGGAGCACGTTGACGACGTGGATGCCGAAGAGCGCCGCCCCGGAGCCCATGAACACGGCGCGCCGGACTCCGCCGGGCGCGGCCGAGGTGGGCACGGCGGCGCCGGCGCCGGCCGACGGCGGCGCCGGGGGCGCCGTCACGGCCGCCGGCGCCACGATCGCCCGTGCGAGGCCCGGCGGCGTCGCGCGGGCCTGCGGTCCACGCCGGAGCGTGTCGAGCGACGCCTGGTACAGCGCGACGACGACGCCGCACTGCGGACACCGGTCGCTGCCGAGCCCGGTGAAGCCGCACTTCGGGCACGTGTCGGCCATCACGCCCTCCGGTCGCGCATCACGCTCCTCGAAGTCTTAGCACAGCGCGCCGCGAGAACCCGAGAACTACGACGGCGCCGTGCAAGAGTCCGAGGACGAAGACGGCGCCGGCGACCATCTCGCTCAGGCCACCCACGACGCGAGCCGCACGTCCAGCCGTCGCTACAATTGATGCCCGAGCAGTGCCGGCACCGTGCGCAGCGCCTCCGCCAGGCGCGGGCCGTGCCAGGAGAAGCGCTTGCCGTCCACCAGGTGCAGCCGGCCCGCGCGGACGGCCGGCATGTCGCCGAACGCCTCCAGCTCGCGCAGGTGCGCGCGGCGGAAGCGAAACGGCTCGTCCGGCAGGAGCACGACCTCCGGCGCCCGCGCCGCCGCCTCCGCGAGCGTGATCGCCGGATACCGCTCGCGATCGCCGAAGACGTTGGCGCCGCCGCAGGTGGCGAGCAGGTCGTGGATGTACGTGTCGCGGCCGATCGTCATCCACGGGTCGCGCCAGATCGGGTAGAACACGGGCGTCGGGCGGCGCCCGGCCAGCCGCGCCCGCACCTCGGCGTGGAGCGGCGTGAGCTCCGCGAGCAGCGCGTCGGCGGCGGCCCGGGCTCCCGTCACCTCGCCCAGCTCGCGGATCATGGCGAGGCTGTCGGCCACGGACCGCGGATAGGTCAGCCAGACGCGGAGGCCGGCGTCGCGGAGCGCCTCGACGTGCTCGCGGGTGTTCTCCTCGATGTTCGCCACGACGAGGTCCGGCGCGAGCCGGCGGATGACCGCCAGGTCCGGATCCTTCTCGCCGCCGACGCGCGTCTTGGTGCGGACCACCTCGCGCGGCTCGACGCAGTAGACGGTCACGCCGACGAGGGCGTCGGCGAGGCCGAGCGCACACAGCAGCTCGGTGGTGCTGGGGACGAGCGAGACGATCCGCCGCGCCGGCACGTCAAGCGATGCGGCGGCTGCGCAGGCGGTCGACGAGGGCGAGGATGTCGCGGGTGCGGTCGGCCAGCTCGGTGTCCCACTTCATGATGTCCTCGAACGGCGCCTTGCGGTCCACGGCGTCCTCCAGGCTCGTCACCGCCACGCCGAACACCTTGAGCAGCCTGCGGGTCTCGTCGCTGGGCATCGGCGGCTCCCTAGACCTCGTCGAGAGCGGGTGCCTCGCGCCACTTCGGCTCGCCCTCGGGCTTGAAGTTCTTCGTGGTGACGAAGTGCAGGCCGTGGTGCAGGTTCAGCTTGAACTTCCCGCCGCCGTAGCGCGCGGCGATCCATCCGACGGGATCCTCGAGGAACGGCTCCATCTCGCGCGACGGCAGCCGGACCAGCCACTTGAAGCGGATGGTCCCCGCGAACGGCTCCTGGACGCCGAGGGTGGCGGTGAACTCCGGCCAGACACGCCCGAACTCCTCCAGCACCTGCTTGCGCGTGGGCCGCTCCACGCCCCGATTGAGGAGGTTGCGCCTGAGGTACGGCTCGATGAGATCCCAGCACCACGGGGCGATCACAGGCGGCCGGAGTGTACCATGGACCCGTGACGAACTTCGAGATCGCCCGCCTCTTCTACGAGATGGCGAGCCTCCTCGAGGTCCGCGGCGAATCGCCGTTCCGCATCCGGGCCTACCAGCGCGGCGCCCAGACGCTCGAGACGCTCTCGGAGGACGTGGCCGCGCTGGCGGCGCGCGGCGCGTTGCAGCGCCTGCCCGGCATCGGCAAGGACCTCGCGGCCAAGATCCAGGAGCACCTCGCCACCGGCCGGATCGCGCGCCTCGAGGCGCTGCGCGAGGGGCTCCCGCCGACCTTCCTGTCCCTGCTCGAGATCCGCGGTCTCGGGCCCCGGACGGCGCGCGCGCTCTTCGAGCAGCTCGGCATCGACTCGATCGAGCGGCTGGAGGAGGCGTGCCGGTCGCGCCGCATCATCGGTGTCGCGGGCGTGCGGGACCGGACGTGCGACAACATCCTCAAGGCGATCGCCGAGTGGAGAGCCGGCCGGGCGCGCGCGCTGCTGCCCACGGCGCACGCGATCGCCGTCCAGGTGGCGGAGGCGCTGCGCGCGCACGGCGGCGTCGAGCGGCTCGAGATCGCGGGCTCCCTGCGGCGCATGCGGGAGAGCATCAAGGACGTCGACATCCTGGTGACGTCCACCGAGCCGGCGCGCGTGATCGCGACACTGGTGAGCCTGCCGTCGGTCGTGGAGGTCACCGGCCGCGGCGACACCAAGGCCTCCGTCCGCCACCAGGACGGCCTGGCCATCGACCTGCGGGTCGTCGAGCCGGCGGCGTTCGGCGCGGCCCTCCAGTACTTCACGGGCAGCCGCGACCACAACGTGCGCCTCCGCCAGCTCGCCATCCAGCGCGGCCTGAAGCTCAGCGAGTACGGCGTGTTCGACGAGGCCACGGGCGCCCGCGTCGCCGGCGCCACCGAGGAAGAGGTCTATGCCGCGGTGGGCCTGCCGTGGATTCCGCCCGAGCTCCGCGAAGGGGCCGGCGAGATCGAGGCCGCGCGCGAGGGCCGGCTGCCCCGGCTGGTGGCGCCACGCGACCTCCGGGGCGATCTTCACGCGCACACCGACTGGTCGGACGGCCACCATCCGCTGGAGCGTCTCGTCGAGGCCGCCGAGGCCCGCGGCTACGAGTACATCATCGTGTCCGACCACTCGCGCTCGCTCACCATCGCCAGCGGCCTGTCCGTCGACGAGCTGCGTGCGCAGCGCGCGCGCATCCGCGCGCTGCAGCCGCGCCACCGGATCCGCATCCTGGCCGGCACCGAGTGCGACATCCTCGAGGACGGCACGCTCGACTTCCCCGACGAGGTGCTGGCGGAGCTGGACGTCGTGCTCGGCGCCGTCCACTCGCGCTTCAAGCAGAGCCGCGAGGCGATGACGGCGCGGATCGTGCGCGCGCTCGCCCACCCCCACCTCGACATCCTCGCCCACCCGACCGGCCGCAAGATCGGCTCGCGCGAGCCGTACGACGTGGACATGGAGGCCGTCTTCGCCGCGGCCCGGTCGCACGGGAAGGCCATCGAGATCAACGCCTCCCCCGACCGGCTCGACATGAGCGACGTGCACGCGCGCCGGGCGGCGGAGCTCGGCATCCCGGTGGCGATCAACACCGACACGCACTACCTCGCGAACCTCGAGTGGACGCAGCTCGGCTGCGCCGTCGCGCGGCGCGCCTGGATCGGCCCCGACCAGGTCCTGAACGCACGCCCCCTCGCCGATCTGCTCGCCTGGACGCGCCGGGAGCCGTGAGCACTTCACCCCGGCGGTAGACTGACCAGTATGGATGTCACCGAGCGCCGCTGCCCCGCATGCGGCGAGCGCATCGAGGACGGCGAGACGGTCGTGTTCTTCGGCGGCGAGATGTATCACCTCGAGTGCGCGCCCGGCGCGCGGCTCTGGCCCCCGCGCCCGCGCGAGCCGCGCTTCTGATCCGCGACCACCCGTGACGGGCGGCGACGAGCGACGCCCGGGTCGGTCTGGCTGGCACCTCGCATGCAACACCACGGGGGCATGAACGCCCGCGTGCTGGCCGCTTCGGTTCTCGTCGCGTCCCTCGCGAGCCCGGCCTTCGCCGGGCCACCGACGGACACGCTCAGGCAGGGCGTGGATCGCGTGCTGCGGATCGTGGAGAAGCCCGGCGACCACCCGGCGGAGATCCGCAAGGTCGCCCAGGAGCTCTTCGACTTCGAGCAGACGGCCCGGCGTTCTCTCGGCCCCCACTGGAACGCCCGCACGCCCGAGGAGCGTCGCGAGTTCGTCGACCTCTTCGCCGAGCTGCTGGAGCGGACTTACGTCCGCCGCATCGAGAGCGGCGCGGGGGGGACGGTGACGTACGTCGGCGAGTCGATCGACGGCGACGAGGCGACCGTCCGGACCCGGGTGCTCACCCAGGAAAAGAGCGACATCCCGATCGACTACCGCATGCGCCGCAAGAACGGCCGCTGGGTCATCTACGACGTCAGCATCGAGGGTGTCAGCCTCATCGCCAACTACCGCACGCAGTTCAACCGTGTCATCCAGACCGAGTCGTACGACGCGCTGGTCGCGCGCTTGCGCTCCAAGGAGCCCGAGCCCACGGCGAGCCCGGTGCCTCGACCCTCACGCCGCGACTAGACTCTCTGCACCCGGGCGGGCGGCATGTCCGTTGCTCAGTCCAGTCGCAGACGACCTCTCTCGATTCGATTCGCAAGGAGGACCTCGATGAGCTCGATCAAGACGAAATCCATCACTCTGTCTCTCGCCCTGGCGCTCGTGATGGCGCTCGGGCCCCTGGCGTCCGCACTCGCTCAGGCCGGTGGCAGCGGCGCGGGCGCAGGAGCCGCAGGCAGCGCGGCCGGTAGCAGCGGCGCGGCCGGGACCGGCAGCGGCACCGGCACGTCCGGTACGAGCCCGTCCGGTACGGGCGGCACGGATGCCAGCACGGCGCCGAGCAGCTCGACTGGGAGCGGTGGCAGCGGCGCCTCCGGAACCGGCACGGCAGGCGAACGCGGCGCCGGGACCGCCGGCAGCCCGAGCGCAAGCCCGGGTGCCGCCAGCCCCTCCACGACGCCGATGGCGCCCTCGACCGGCGCGGGCGGCACCGTGACGACGCCGTCCGCCAGCCCGTCGGCGGCCGTCGGCGACTTCGTGGGCCGTCACACGATGAGCGGCGAGGTCACGAAGATCGACCCCGCCAAGGGGACGTTCAGCCTCAAGACCGCCGAGGCGGGCACGCTCGACCTCCACGCCCCGCCCTCCGCGCTGTCCGGCGTGAAGGAAGGCGACCGGATGTCGGTCGAGATCGCCGTCAAGCCGATGCGGTAGCCCTCGCGGACCCGGTCGCGTCGCGGCCCGGTCGCGACGCGGCCGCCCATCGCTAGAGCGTGAGCACGAGGCCGTCGCTGGAGCACTCGAACTGCGCGCCGGCGTGCCGCTCGAGCATCGACGGGCCCATGTGCGTCAGTAGAATCCGGCGGGCGCCGAGGCGGCCCGCCTGGGCGCGCACCGTCGCGTAGTCGAGATGGAACGGCAGCACGCGATCGAACGTGTATGCCTCGCACACGAAGCAGTCGGCATCCCGGGCCGCCTCGAGCAGGCTCTCGGTCCAGGCGGTATCCCCGGAGTAGGCCACGATCCGGCCGCCGTACTCCACGCGCAGGGCGAACGGCGGGGCGCCGCTCGCGTGCACGACGGGGACGGCCGTGACCGTCGCCCCGGTCACCGGCGTGGCACGGCGCTCGGCGAGCTCGACGTACTCGACGGCGAAGCGGCGCTCGACGCGCGAGGAGCCCGGGAACAGCACCTCCATGGCGCGCTCGACGCGCTCGCGCACGCCGGGCGGTCCCGCGACGACGAGCGGCCGCGTGCGGCGCGAGAACTGGGCGTCGAGGACCAGGAACGGCAGGCCGCCGAAGTGATCGCCGTGAAGATGGCTCACGACGACGGCGGCCACCTCGCCCGGCGCGACGCCGAAGCGCTTCATCGCGATCAGCGACGAGGCCCCGCAGTCTATCAGGATGGTCGCCGGCCCGCCGCGCAGGGCGAGGCAGGTCTGGAAGCGACCGCCCGTGCCGAACGCGTCGCCGGAGCCGAGGACGGTGAGAGTGACGCTCACGTCCGCGGGAACGCCAGCCAGGCCCGGGCGAACTCCGCGCTGAGGGTGCCCGTGTAGACCTCCTCGACCGGACCTTCGAGACGCAGCGACCAGTCGGGCCGCACCTCGATCACCAGCGTGCCGCCCGGCATACGCACCGTGATGCGCCCGGGGTCGCACAGCCCGTTTCGCACCGCGGCCGCAGCGGCGCCGCACGAGGACGAGCCGGAGGCGAGCGTGTAGCCGGCCCCGCGCTCCCAGATCAGGATGTCGATCGCGTCGCGCCCGGCCACGCGCGCGAACTGCACGTTGGTCCGCTGCGGAAACGCCGGGTGGCGCTCCACCAGCGGCCCCAGCCGCCGGGCCTCCGTCTCGTCGAGCCGGTCGACGAAGATCACGCAGTGCGGATTGCCGACGGAGACGGCGGTGGCCGCCAGCGTGGCGCCGTCCGCGAGCTGCAGCGGCACCGAGACCACGTCGCGGTCGGGGCCGTGCATCGGGACGTCCGGCGCGCGGAAGGTTGCCCGCCCCATCTCCACCGTGACAAAGGACACGCCCCCGTCGCGCTCGTGGCAGGTGCACTCCACGACGCCGCCCTTGGTGTCGACCGTGAACGTCTTCCGGCCGCGGGCGTGGCCGTGATCCCAGAGGTACTTCGCGAAGATCCGGAGGCCGTTGCCCGACTTCTCCGCCTCGCTGCCGTCGGGGTTGAAGATGCGCAGCCCGAAGTCCGCCCGCGTGGTGGGCACCAGGAGCAGGATGCCGTCGGAGCCGACGCCCCAGTTGCGGTCGCACACGCGGACGATGGCGCGCTCGCCGAGCGGGCCCGGCAGGGCGGCCTGCTCCATGACGATGTAGTCGTTGCCGAGCCCGTGCCCCTTCGCGAACGGGATCACGCGCGCGCCAGGTCGACGCGGCGCCCGGAGGCCGCGGACAGATAGCCGGCGTAGATCACCTCCACCACCTCGCGCGCCAGCGCGCCGCCGGACAGCGGCTCGCGCCGGTCGCGGATGGCGTCGACGAAGTCGGCAAGCTCCTGGGGATAGCCGCGCATCCAGTCCTCCTCCGGGCTCGGGAACTGCCAGCCGGCCTTGGTCTCGACCTTCTCGCTGATGTACTCGTCGCCCCACACGGCGGCGTCCGGCGCGTACGCCGTCACCGTGGTGTTCGGCGTGATGTTCGCGTGCACGACGGCGTTGGTCAGGTACGCGGTGACGACGTTGCGGACGCCGCCGAGCGTGATGTCGTTGGAGTGCACCGTGGCCTTGGTGCCGTCCTCGAAGGTCACGATGGCCACCGACCAGTCCTCGACGTCCTCCACGGCCGTGCGGTGGTGCGGGGTGCGGCCGGCGACGCCCGGCAGCGCGGTCAGCTGCGCCACGTCCGCCGTCACCGAGCGCGCGCGGATGGGCCGGCCGTGACGGCGCGCGCCTTCGTAGTGCTTCAGGTGCAGCACGACGCCGACGGGATGCGAGCCCATGCGCAGGAGCGCCCCGCCGCCGGCCGTCTGCCACCGCCGCGCGTACGCGGCGTGCGAGCCCGAGTGGCTCTCCTCGGCCCGGAGCTCCAGGATGGCCCCGCCACTGGCGTCGAGCAGCCGCCGGAGCTTCGCCACCGGCGGCGCGTACACGAAGTCCTCCGCGTAGCACAGCGTCACGCCCGCGCGGGCGACCGCATCGAGGACGGCGTCCGCGTGGCGCAGCGCGTGCTCGAGCATCGTGACGCGATCGACCGTCCCCGGCCCGAAGAACCCGGTGAGCGGCTTCTCCACGATGACGTGCTTGCCCGCGCGCGCGGCCTCGAGGGCGATCTCGTGATGACTGTCGGTCGTCGTGCAGATGTCGACGACATCGACGTCCGGACACTCGACGAGCTCCCGGACGTCGCCGAACACCCGCGGAATCCCATGCTGCGTCGCGACCGTCTCGGCCCTCGCCCGCGTCCGCGACCACACCGCGGCCAGCGCGACGCGCGCCGGCACCAGCGGCCTGTAGTTCACCGCATGCAGCTCCGCCGCGAACCCCGCCCCAACGATCCCGACGCCCAGCGCCATGGGAGTGAAACGCGTCCTAGCGCCCAGGAATCAG
>DASUPA010000247.1:0-13746 GCA_036276335.1 Candidatus Methylomirabilota bacterium
AGGTCCGCGTCGGGACCGGTGGTCACGCGGATGCCCCGGGCCTCGAGTCGCACTCGACGGAAGTCGCGCGCGAACGTATGGTCCGACGTCAGACCGGTCAGCTCCATCCGTACGCGGCGGCCGAGGAACGGCCGCTTGTCCAGACGGGCTGCGGCGCGCTCGAGGGAGCGCACCAGGAGGCGTTGCTCGACGCTTGACCGCTCGGTCGCGGTGATACGCACGGTCGTGCACGCCGTCGACGGGACGAGCAGCAGGGCTGCGCCGACGATCGCCTTCCACCTCCGCCCCGCCGGCGCCATGTCCCGGATGGTGCCACAGCTCCGCGTAAACAATCCGGCCGCCTGCTCCGTCCAACCCGCCGAGTTCCACCCACTCAAGGAGGGCCAAGCACGCCATGAAGACGCCCCGAACCATGATCCTCGCCGTGGGCCTCGCCCTGGGGCTCTCCGGCGGATGGCTGGGCAGCAGCCTCGCGCATCCGACCCCGCCGGCCGTCGCCCCCGCGCAGCTGCGGCTGGACGGCGCGAGCTTCGCGAAGCTGGCCGAGACCGTGAAGCCGGCGGTCGTCAACGTCAACACCGAGGTCCGGCGTCCCAGCCGCTCGTCGTTCGGCCCGTTCTCCTTCGACGGCCCCGACGGGATGCCGCGCCGCGGGCTCGGCTCGGGCGTGATCATCGATCCGGCGGGCGTCGCGCTGACCAACGCGCACGTCGTGGGCGACGCCGACGAGGTCGACGTCACCCTGCTCGACGGCACCAAGCACCGGGCCAAGGTCGTCGGCATCGACACGAAGACCGACCTCGCCGTCCTGCGCCTCGAGGCGGCGGGCAAGAAGTTCCCGTTCCTCGCCCTCGGGGACTCCGATGCCGTGCAGGTCGGCGACTGGGTGCTGGCCGTGGGCTCGCCCTTCGGACTGCAGGCGACGGTGACGTCCGGGATCGTGAGCGCGAAGGCGCGGCAGATCGGCGCCGGCCCTTACGACGACTACATCCAGACCGACGCCGCGATCAACCCCGGCAACTCCGGTGGCCCGCTCGTCAACATGCGGGGCGAGGTCATCGGCATCAACACGGCGATCGTGCGCGGCGGCTCCGGCATCGGGTTCGCGATTCCGTCGAGCATGGCGAAGCAGATCTCCGCGCAGCTGGTCGATCACGGCCGGGTCGTGCGGGGGTGGCTCGGCGTGGTCCTGCAGCCGCTGACCCCCGACCTGGCCGCCTCCTTCGGTGTCGACGGCCGCAAGGGCGCGCTGATCAGCGAGGTGAGCCCGGACAGTCCGGCGGCCCGGGCGGGTCTCAGGGCAGGCGACGTCGTGCTGGAGGTCGACGGGAGCAGGGTCGAGAGCCCGGGCGACGTCGCGCGGGGCGTCGGCCTGGTCGGTCCCGGGCACACCGCGAAGCTCACGGTGTGGCGCGACAAGGCCGAGCGGTCGGTCGAGATCGTGCTCGGCGAGGCGCCGGGCGAGCGTCAGGTCGCGCGCCTGGGGTTCGAGGTGCGTCCGGTCACCGCCGACATCGCGCGCCAGCTGAACCGGCGCTCCACCGTCGGGGTCGTCGTGACGAGCGTCGAGGAGGGCACGGCGGCCGCCGAGGCGGGCCTCCGCCGCGGCGACGTGATCGTGGAGGTGAACCGCCGCCCGGTGAGGACGCTGGCGGACTTCGACGCCGCCACGCGGAACGTCAAGCGGGGCGAGCGGCTCACCGTGCGCCTCGAGCGCGGCGACGCCGCGCTGTACGTGGCCGTGGTGCCGGACAAGGCCTGAGCCGGGGACGGCGCGAGCCCGCGTGGCGCGCGCCGTGCGCCGTCAGACCGACGCCGACGTGGGCCGCGGGTCCGGGATCCTCGACAGCTCGCCCAGGAGCTGTCCAGCCCACCGGTAGATGTTCTGCTCCCGGACGAGCCGGTTCATCCGCCGCATCCGGAGCGCGCGCTCCTCGCCCGGCATCTCGAGGGCGGAGCGGACGGCGTCCGCGGTGGCGTCGGTGTCGTACGGGTTCACGAGCAGGGCGTCACGCAGCTCGCGCGCGGCCCCGGTGAACTCGCTGAGGATGAGCGCGCCGCCGCCGTCGTCGCGCGCGGAGACGTACTCCTTGGCGACCAGGTTCATCCCGTCGTGCAGGGACGTCACCATGCAGAAGTCGGCGTGGCGGTACAGCGGCCAGATCTCGGCGCGATCGTGGTGGCGCTCCAGGTAGAGGATCGGCCGCCAGCTGCGCGTGCCGAGCGTGCGGTTCATCTCGGCCACCCGCGCCTGCACGTCGTGCTGCAGCTCCTGGTAGCGCGCGATGCTCGACCGGCTCGGCGCCGCCACCTGCACGAAGACCAGCCGCTCGCGGTACTCCGGGTAGAGCTCGAAGAACCGGCGGAGCGCGTCGAACCGCTCCAGCAGGCCCTTGGTGTAGTCGACGCGGTCGATGCCGACGCCGATGAAGTCGGCCTGGACGCCGAGCTGCTCGAGGAGCTCGCGGCGGGTCACCTTCGGCGGCTCGTCGAGGAAGTCGGGCGCCACGCTGATGGGGAAAGGCTTGACCAGCGTCCGGCGCTCTCCGCGCACGACGGCGAAGTGCTCGGCGTCGATGCGCGCCTCGACCGTGCGGTCCACCGTGTCGAGGAAGTTGTTGCAGTGATACTGGGTGTGGAAGCCGATGAGGTCGGCGCCCAGCATGCCGGTGAGGATCTCGCGCTGCCAGGGGCAGATCGCGAAGGCCTCGGCGTTCGGCCACGGAATGTGCCAGAAGATCGCCACGCGGGCGTCCGGGCGTTCGGCCTTCACGAGCGCCGGCAGCAGCGCGAAGTGGTAGTCCTGGATGAGCACCATCGGCGTGTCGACGCCGTCGAGCTCCTTCAGCAGCGCGGCGGCGAACTTCTCGTTCACCGCACGGTAGTGCGCCCAGTCGGTCGGCCGGAAGCTCGGACGCGCGTGCACGACGTGGCAGAGCGGCCACAGCCCCTCGTTCGAGAAGCCGTAGTAGTACCCGCTCTCCTCCTCCGGGGTGAGGCGGATGCGCCGGAGGGTGTAGCGCGGATCGTCCTCGGGCACGCCGAGGCGCCCGTCGGCATCGACCGTCTCCCAGTCGGCGCTGCCGCTGCCGTGCGCCAGCCAGACGCCCCCGCACGCGCGCATCACGGGCTCGATGGCCGTCACCACGCCGCTGGCGGGCGTGTGCGCGACGATGCGTCCGTTCTCGCGCACGTGGCTGAGCGGCTCGCGGTTCGAGACGACGAAGAGCGCCTGGCCGTCGAACAGCGCGCGCGCGAACTGCTTGAGCCGCTGCTCCGTCCAGATCGCCTCGCCGGTGAGGCGCAGGGCGGCCTCCCGCTCGGCCGCCGCTTCCGCGTGCCGGAGACGCCGGGCGAGGCCGACGACCTCCACCGCCAGCGGCTCGAAGAGCTTGGCGTCCGCGACGTTCGGCGGCGGCATGGCGTGGCCCGATTTGAGCGCCTTCGTCCATCCCGCCATGGCGGCGAGCGGCCGCGTGACCGTGAGGCGCACGATCACGAAGATGATGATCGACACGCCGACGGCGACGATGACGTAGCGGATGGCGTTGAAGCGCCAGGCGTCGGCCACCGCCGCGTTGATGGCGGAGCCGTCGAGGACGGCGGCCACCGCGCCGACGATGCGCTCGTCCTCGGCGCGCAGCGGCGTGACGTAGACGTACGACAGGCGCCCGGCCACCTTGTGGAGCCCTTCCTGGACGGTGCCGGTGGCGATCGCGTCGGTCACGGCGCCGAGCGTCCGCAGCTCGTCGGCCGCCTCGGGAGGCGCGGCGGTGATCGCGCCGCCCAGCTGGTCGAAGACGACGATCTTCCGGTTGGGCTGGGCCAGGCGCCGCACCACGCGGGTCGTGGCGGCGGTGGAGGCGCGGCGGACCGCGGGCTCGACGGCCTCCTTGACGCCTTCCCCGACGAGGACGGCGCGCCGTGCCAGGTCGCTCACCAGGCGCTGCCGCTCGTACCGGACGTGCACGACCGTGAAGACGGCCATCATGACGAGGACGAAGATCCAGGTGGCCGCCAGCAGGCGCTTCGTCACGCTCATGCCGACGGTCACGGCGCCCCCGCGCGCTCGTGGCCGTCCGGCGTGCCGGCGAGGCGCCGCACGAGGGCCAGGAGGCGGTCCATCCGGAACGGCTTGCCGATGTAGGCGTTGGCCCCGTGGCGCAGCGCGGATTCCTCGACGTCGGCGCCGCCGAACGCCGTGGTCACGATGACGGGCAGCGCGGGCCACCGGTGGCGCACCGACTGCAGCACCTCCAGGCCGTTGCGGCCCGGCAGGTTGACGTCGAGGAGGACCAGGTCCGGACGGTGGGTGTTGATCGCCGTGACGGCCCAGTCACCGTGCGAGCAGCCGATGACGTGCACGGCCTTGGGCTCGAACCAGTCCTTGAGCGTGAGCCGCCAGGCGTCGTCGTCGTCGACGACGAGGACGTTCACCATCCCGCACTTCCGGCGTCGCCCATCTGGCCTCCTGTGTCGCCGGCGCTCGGCCTGCGTCTCGGGTGCGCAGCGGTGGTGGTCCCTCGTCGCCGCGCGTCACGGCCGCGGCGGCGCCGACCTAGCCGGCGCTGACGTCGTTGTCCGTGCGGATCTCGCTGATCGGCTGACGCCACGCGAGCCCCCAGCTGAGCGCGCTGCGTGGCGCGTCGACCCGGGCGGTGCGCAGGCGTGCGCGGAGACGTTTCGCCAGCTCGCGCTGGGCGCCGTCGGCATGGATCAGACCTTCGAGCGTGCAGGCGACGGTGGCGCAGAGGCGGTCGGGGGCTTCGGTGTCGACGCGCACGACGGGCGGCGGCACCGCCCGGAGGCCGGGAACGTCGAGAACGGCGCGATCGGTCTCGTCCTGGAGCATGGCCTGGAGCTCGTCCGCCTCTTCCTGCGCGCTCACGGACAGCCGGAGGACGATGCGCCGGGTCACGAGACGACCGATGTGCGATGGCTCGGGGATTGGCGAAGCATGCCCGGAGCCGAGGCAATGCCTGTGCCACGCCGGCGCGGCGTGAAAGGTCCGTGAGTCGGCGGCGAGTGGGTCGCCTGGCGCGCTCTGGCGCCGCGACGAACGCGACAACGTGTCGTCCCGACGACACGCTGTCGGCGCGACGCCTCCACGCCACCGTCGATGCGGGAGTCGCCGGGGACGCGGAACTCCGAGACTCAGCGGAGCAGGCCGAGCACACGCTCGGCCGCCGTCGCCACCGCCCGGTCGACGATATCGAGCTCGTCGGGCTCGAAGGCCTCCAGCACGTGGTCGGGCACGTGCGCCCTGTGCGCCGGCCGTCCGATGCCGATCTTCACCCGCCGGATGTTGTCGGTGCCGAGCGCGTCGATCACGGACCTGACGCCGTTGTGGCCGCCCGCGCTGCCCCGCAACCGCGTGCGCACCTTGCCCAGCTCCATGTCGATGTCGTCGTAGACGAGGATGAGATCGTCGGCGTCGGCGCCGAGCGCGTGCAGGACGCGCCGAACGGTCGGACCACTCACGTTCATGAAGCTCTGCAGCTTCACGAGGTAGAGCGTCTCGCCGCGCCAGCTGGCGCGCGCCACGTGGGCGCCGCCCTCGGGGTGAAAGGCCTTCTTCAGCTGGCGGGCGAGCGCCTCGACCACGCGGTGCCCGATGTTGTGGCGGGTGTCCCGGTACTCCGGGCCCGGATTCCCGAGTCCCACCACGACATGGGCCACGCGCGTCGGTTACTTCTCGGGCTTCTTTGCGGGGGCCTTCTTGGCGGCGTCGCCCTCGGCCGCGGCCGCCTCTTCCTTCGGCTTGCGCTCGGTCAGCACCTCGGGCTCGGCCGGCGTCACCGCCGCCGTCGCCACCGGCGCGACGACCTCCTCCGCCATCGGCGGCGACACCGTGGCGACCGCCTGGCCCGGATCGTTGATGATGCGCACGCCCTCGGGCGGCCGGAGGTCGCCGACCGTCAGGACGTCGCCGATGGCGAGGCCGGTGACGTCGGCGTCGATGCGCTCGGGGATGCTGGTCGGCAGGCACGACACCTCGAGCTCGTGCAGGACGAGGCTGAGGATGCCCTTGGTGTCCTTGACGCCGATGGCCTCGCCGACCGGATGGACGGCGACGCGCACGGTGATGGCGCGATCGGCGGAGACCTCCTGTAGATCCACGTGTAGCAGCGCGTCCGACACGGGGTCGAACTGCATGTCGCGGATGATCGCCATCAGGCCGGCGCGGTCGCCGTCGCCGTCGAACTTCAGGGACAGCAGCTGCGTCGAGCCCTCGTGGCCGTGGATGATGCGCAGCACGGCGCGCGGGTCGACGGTGATGGCCTGGGGGGTGGCGCCACCGTACAGGATGGCGGGCACGGCGCCGGCGCGGCGCAGCTTGCGGACGACCGACTTGCCGGTGCCCTCGCGCCGCTTGATGGTCAGCTCTTGCATGTTCATCGCTCTCGCTCCTTCACACGAACAGCGTCGATACCGATTCTTCGTCGTGGATCCTGCGGATCGCCTCGCCGAGCAGCGGCGCCACCGTCAGCACGGTCACGCGCGCGGCCCGCTTGGCCTCGGAGACGGGGATCGAGTTGGTCACCACGGTCTCCTCGAGCGGCGAGGCCTTGATGCGCTCGACGGCGGGGCCCGACAGGACCGGGTGCACGCCGCAGGCCAGGATGCGCCGCGCCCCCTCGCGCTCCAGCGCCGAGACGGCCTGGATCAGCGTGCCCGCGGTGTCGATCATGTCGTCGATGACGACGGCGTCCCGGTCGGCGACGTCGCCGATCAGGTGCATGGCGACCGCCGCCCCGGGCTTGTCGCGCCGCTTGTCGATGATGGCGAGGCTCGCGTTGAGCCGCTTGGCGATGGCCCGCGCGCGCTCCACGCCGCCCGCGTCCGGCGACACGATGACCGGCTGGCTCAGGTCCTTCTTGCCGAGGTAGTCGATGATGACGGGGGCCGCGAACAGGTGGTCCACCGGGATGTTGAAGAAGCCCTGGATCTGCCCCGCGTGCAGGTCGAGGGCCAGCACGCGGTCGACGCCGGCGGCCTCGAGCAGGTCCGCCACGAGCTTCGCCGAGATCGGCACCCGCGGCTGCACCTTGCGGTCCTGGCGCGCGTAGCCGTAGTACGGCAGCACGGCCGTGATCCGGTGCGCCGACGCCCGCTTGAGGGCGTCGATCATGATCAGCAGCTCCATCAGCGTGTCGTTGACGGGCGGGCACGTCGGCTGGATCACGAAGACGTCGGCGCCGCGGACGTTCTCGTTGACCTGGACGTAGACCTCGCCATCGGAGAACCGCGTGACCTCGGCGTCCGACAGCGGCACGCGGAGGTACTGCGCGATCTCGTCGGCCAGCGGCCGGTTCGCATTGCCCGTGAAGAGCTTCAGCTCGTAGGACATCAGCGCCTCGCCCTCGTCGATGTGGCAGGGGCGGGAGGATTCGAACCTCCGAATACGGGATCCAAAGTCCCGCGCCTTTCCGCTTGGCCACGCCCCTTCATCCCCGTCTCGCTCCGTTCGCCACCAGCCGCACGGCCGGACCCGTGAGCGTCCGCACCGCCCAGCACTCCCACGAGCCGCGCGCCACTCGCGCGCGGATCTGGCGTGCCTGCTCGTGCGAGCGGGCCACGCCGAACACCGTCGGACCGCTGCCGGACATCAGCGCCCCGAGCGCGCCGGCCGCCAGCAGGGCGGCCCGCATCCGGGGGATCTGCGGAAAGACCCCGGACGCCACCGCCTCCATTCCATTGTAGAGGCTCGCGGCGATGCGGGCCGGGCCTCGCCTCAGGCTCCTGGCCAGCGCCCGGGTAGCCGTGCCGTCCGAATACATGGCCGGTGTCAGCCGGCCGTACATCTCCGCCGTGCTGGCGGGGAACCGCGGGTTCACGAGCACGAGCGCCAGGGAGCGGCCCTGGAGCGGCTCCACCTTCTCGCCGCGGCCGGTCGCCAGGGCGGCGCCGCCCCGGAGAAAGAACGGGACGTCGGAGCCGAGGCTCGCCGCCACGTCGTCCAGCCGCTCGAGGGGCCATCGCAGGCTCCACAGTCGATTGAGACCCAGCAACACCGCCGCGGCATCGGTCGAGCCTCCGCCGAGCCCGGCCGCCACCGGGATCCGCTTGTCGAGGCCGATCCGTACGCCCCGGCCGATGCCGGCCGCCTCCCGCAGCGCCGTGGCGGCCCGGAGCGCCAGGTTGCGGCCATCGGTCGGCACCTCGGCGGAGGTGCTCCGCAGCTCGAGGTCGTCGGCGTCGTCGAGGGTGATGCGGTCGGAAAGGTCCACCGCCTGCATGACGGTGGCGATCTCGTGATAGCCGTCGGCACGCTTGCCCAGAACCTCCAGGGTCAGGTTCACCTTGGCCGCGGTTCTGAGCACGAGGCGACGGGCGCTTCCCGACCCCTTCGACAAGGCACGACAGGCTAACACGCAGCCCTGCCTCGGTCAACGGATGCTGTGTGTTTTCGCGTCCTTGGGTGGCGTCAGGACGAACCGCTCGGACTCGACGCCGTCGTTCAGCGCCAGCGAGCGATAGCGCAGCTTGGCGGTCACGTAGCCCTGGCCGGCCGACACGTCGAGGCCGGTCAGGCTGCCGTCCTCGGCGCGGAGGAACCGGACGATCGCCTCCGCCCGTCCGCCGACGACGTTGACGCGATGGACGACCCCGGTCGCGAAATCCATCCAGACGCGCTGCTCGTGGTACCGGCCGATGAGGTTCACGGACGGACCGTCGGCGTCGGGCGCGAAGATCTCCGCCACCCGGAGGTCCTTGGGCGGCACCACCCGGCCCGACAGGACGGCGACGAGATCGTCCGGCTCGAACGGCAGGCTGAGCACGTCCGCGGCCGTCTCCACGGTGGCCGGTCCGGTGGTCACCTCGTTGGTGGTGGCGTTGTAGGCGACCAGCTTGCCCTCGTTCACGGCGACGAGCAGGAAGGGCTGGCCGAACGGCGAGATCGCCTCGAAGCGGAGCGAGGTCGGCCGCTTGGTCAGGAGCACGCCGGTGAAGTGCTGGCGCTCCGAGCCCTTGGTCATGGTGATCTCGGTCAGGGCCCGCATGTCCGAGAACTCGTGCCAGCGGCCCACGAGCAGGTCGATGGCCCGGCGGGCGTCCTCGGAGATGGGCGTGCGCGGCGGCGGCGGCGCGATCGTGCAGCCGGCGAGGAGCCCGGCGACGAGGGCGCTACTGAGAAGCCTTCGAGCGCTCACCCTGAACACGGCGAAGCCGGGACCTCGCGTCCTGGATCTTCTGGGCCACGCCCTCCGCGTTCGGGTCGAGCGCGAGCGATTTCTCCCAGGCGATGAGGGCGTCCTCGTCGAAGCCGTTCTTGGCATAGGCGTCGCCCAGATGGTCGTAGATGACCGGATCTTCCTTGGCCTTCTCCACGGCGCGCTTCAGCTCGCGGAGCGCGTCGGGGTAGCGGCCCTGCTGGTAGTACGCCCAGCCGAGGCTGTCGATGAAGTAGCCGTTCTCGGGCTCGAGCTCGAGCGCCTTCTTGATGAGCGTGACCGCCTCGTCGAGGTTCTGGCCGCGCTCGGCGAACATGTAGCCGACGTAGTTGTACGCCTCGGCGTGCTTGGGGTCGAGGGCGATGACGCGGCGGAAGGCGCGCACGGCGTCGTCGAACTTCGCCTGCTTCTCGAGGACGACGCCGACCTGGAACTGCAGATCCCGGTGCTTGGCGTCGAGACCGAGCCCTTCCTGGAGCGTCTCCAGCGCCCGGTCGTAGTCCTTGGCGCGGAAGTAGGCGGTGCCGAGGTAGAGGAACAGCTCGGGCCGGCGCGGCTCGAGGTTCACCGCCTCGCGCAGGATGGCGATGGATTCGTCGTAGCGCTTGGCGCGGCCGTGCAGGAAGCCGAGCTGCACGCGCGCGTCGATCGAGCGCGGGTCGGCGCGCAGGATGCGCTCCAGCTCGACCCGGGCGTCGGCGTCCTTGCCGGCGTCCATGTAGGCCGTGGCCAGGAAGTAGCGCGCCCGGAGGTTGGTGGGCTCGAGCATGACCACCCGCCGGAAGGCGTCGATGGCCCGGTCCCACAGCTTCTGCTCGTAGAACACGGCGCCGAGCTTCATCCACACGCGCGCGTCGCGCGGCGCCATCTCGGTGAGCTGCTCGATCTCCGCCTGCGCCTCCTGGTAGCGGCCGAGCCGGATCAGCAGGTCGCCGAGGCGCTCCACGAACGCGGGGTTGTCCGGGTTCGACTTCACGGCCTGCCGATAGGTCTCGACGGCCTCGTCGGCCCGGTGCCGGGACTCGTAGACGTAGCCGAGGGCGGTCCAGGCGCCGTCGTGGTCGTTGTCGAGCTCGACGGCCTTCTTGAGCCGCGCCAGCGCCTCGTCCCAGCTCTCGGTCTCGATGGCGAGGCGGCCGAGCAGGAAGTGCGCCTGCGCCAGCCGGGGCTGCCGGTCCACGAGCCGGAGGAGCACCGCCCGCGCCCGGTCGTAGGCCTTCTGCTCCACCTGGTAGCGCGCAAGGGTCAGGTAGGCGTCCTCGCTGTCCGGGTTCAGCGCGATCACGCGCTCCAGCTCCGCCTCGGCCTCCGCGTACTGCTTCTGGGCGCGCAGCAGCTCGGCCAGCGTCAGGTGCGGCTGGACCTCGTCCGGCGCCAGCTGCACCGCCTTGCGCGCCGCGACCAGCGCGTCCGCCGGCTGGTCGGCGCGGACGAGCCACTGGGCCAGCTGCATCCACAGGAAGGCCGAGTCGGGATCCCGCTTCAGCGCGTCCTGCAGCAGGGGCACCGCCTCGCGAAACCGCCCGGCGTGCACCAGCATCTGCGCGGCCGCGAAGTCGTAGTAGGCCTCGGCCTGCGGGTCCTTCGTCATGAGCGGGAGGCGCCGCGGCGGGCCGTCGCCCTCCACGGCCATCGTGGTCGGGCGGGACACCGACACGCACCCCGCCGTCGCGAGCACCACCAGGAAAATCGCGGAGCCCCGGACGCGGTTCATCGTGAAGTTCCTCGTGCGCCGACCGGGAACCGTCGCGCCGTGGTGAGCAACCGGCGGGCGACGTCGGCCAGGGCAGGATCGGAGATCGCCGAGGCCGCCTCGTCGATGTCGCGTCGGTCGTCGTCGGTGAGCGCCATCGCGCGGCGCTCGCGACGCTCGGGTCGCGACCGAGGTTCGGCCTCCAGCGTACCAAGCGTGAAGCGAAGCGAGCGGACCGCCGGGGCCTGGGCGGCGAGCCGCGCGGTCAGCTCGGACGCGCGAAGGGTCAGCTCGTGCAGCCACGGCGAGTTGTCGGCGACCACGTGCAGACAGCCGTTGACGAGCGACTGCGGCCGGGTGCGCCGGGCCATCTCCGGGCCGACGAGGGCCGCCCACGCCTTGCGGATGTGGTACTCCGGGAGCCGATCGGAGAGCTGCGGGACTGCGCTGAGGAGGACGTCGGCCACCACGCGAGGCGCTGCGCTCTTCATTTCCCCCGGTATTCTACACCCCCAAGTGGCTGCCAAATTGACTGCTTTCTGACCGACCTTTATAGTGGCCGTACTCATGGCAAAACCGCGCCGCGGGGACACGCTCGAGCTGTCCGTCGAGGACCTCGCCTTCGGCGGTGAGGGCGTCGGGCGTGCCGACGGCTACGTCGTCTTCGTCCGCGGCGGGCTGCCCGGCGACCGGCTTCGGGTCCGGTTGACCGAGGCGCGCGGCCGGTTCGGCCGCGCCGCCATCGAGGAGGTGCTGGTCGCCGCGCCCGACCGCGTCGCGCCTCCGTGCCCCTACTTCGGCCGGTGCGGCGGCTGCCGGCTCCAGCACCTGGCGTACCCGGCCCAGCTCGCGTTCAAGGAAAAGCAGGTGCGCGACTGCCTGCAGCGCCTCGGGGGCATCGGCGAAGTCGCGCTGCGGCCCATCCTCCCCGCGCCCGAGCCTTACGGCTACCGCAACAAGATGGAGTTCACCATCGCCGGCACGCCTCCGGCGGTCGGCCTGCACGTGTTCGAGCGCTACGACGTCGTGCTCGACATCGAACGGTGCCTGCTGCAGTCGGACACGATGAACGCGCTGCTCGACGAGCTCCGCCGGCAGGTGCGCGACCGCGCGCTCTCGGTGTGGGATCCGCACACCGAGCGCGGGCTGCTCCGGTTCGTCATGATGCGGGAGGGGCGGAACACCGGAGAGGCCATGGTCAACGTGGTCGCCGCCGCCCCCGACGTCGAGACGCTCACGCCCGTCGCGGAGGCGCTCCACGCGCGGGCGCCGGCCACCGCCAGCGTCGTCCTGAACGTCAACGCCAAGAAGGCGAGCGTGGCCGTCGGCTCCGAGGAGCACCTGCTGTGGGGCCGCGAGCACGTCACCGAGTCGCTCGGCGGTGTCGACTTCCAGGTCTCGGCGAACTCGTTCTTCCAGACGAACACGCGCCAGGCCGAGCGGCTGTTCGGCGTGGTCGAGGCGGCCTGCGAGCTCGACGGGACGGAGACGCTCCTGGACCTTTATGCCGGGACGGGCACGATCAGCCTGCTGCTCGCGCGCCGCGTGCGGGCGGTGTACGGCATCGAGGTAGCGGCGGCGGCGGTGGCCGACGCCATCCGGAACGCCCGCGCCAACGGCATCGACAACTGCACCTTCCTGGCCGGGGAGGTCCGGCACGTGCTGCCCGAGCTCATGCGGCAGGGCGTCCGCGCCTCGGTCGTCGTGGCGGATCCGCCGCGGGCCGGCTTCCATCCGAAGGCGCTCCTTGCACTCGCCGCGCTGGCACCGGCCCGCATCGTGTACGTCTCGTGCAACCCGTCCACGCTGGCGCGGGACGTCGCCGACCTGGTGCGCCACGGCTACCGGCTCGAGTGGGTGCAGCCCGTCGACATGTTCCCGCAGACGCCGCACATCGAGGCGGTCGCCCGGCTTCGCCGCGCGGCATGAGGACGTTCCTCGTCCGGCGACTGCTGCAGTCGCTGGTGGTGCTCCTCGGCGTCTCCTTCGTCGTCTTCTTCATCCTGTTCCTCACCGGCGACCCGGCGGCGGTCCTCCTGCCGCCCGAGGCCAGCGCCGAGGACATCCGCCTCTTCCGCGAGCGAATGGGCTTCGACGATCCGTTTTTCGTCCAGTACGGCCGGTTCCTCGCGGGCGCGCTGCGAGGAAGCTTCGGCGAGTCGATCCGCCACGGCGAGCCGGCCTTCGACCTGGTCGTCGAGCGGATGCCCGCGACCTTCGAGCTGGCGGGCGCGGCGCTGCTGATCGCGCTGTGCCTGGCCATCCCGGCCGGCATCGTCTCGGCGGTGCGCCGCAACAGCGTCCTGGACTACGTCGCCACCGTGGTGGCGCTCCTCGGGCAGTCCATGCCGACGTTCTGGCTCGGTATCATGCTGATCCTGTTCTTCTCCGTCCAGCTCCAGTGGCTGCCCTCCTCGGGCCGCGGCGGGCTGCGGCACCTGGTCCTGCCCGCCATCACCCTGGGGCTGTTCACGACCGCGCGCATCACGCGGCTCACGCGCTCCGGGATGCTGGAGGTGCTGAACCAGGACTACATCCGGACCGCCCGCGCCAAGGGCGTCGCCAACCCGCCGGTGGTGTGGAAGCACGCGCTGAAGAACGCGGCCATCCCCATCGTCACCATCGTCGGCATCGAGCTGGGGACGCTGCTGGGCGGCTCGGTGATCACCGAGACGATCTTCGCGTGGCCCGGCGTCGGCCGGCTCTCGGTGCAGGCGATCTACAACCGCGATTACCCCGTGGTGCAGGCGGCCGTGTTCCTGCTCGCGACGACGTTCGTCGTGGTCAACCTCTTCGTCGACGTGCTCTACACGTACCTCGACCCGCGCATCCGGCTCCGATGAGACATTCGATACCGGTCCCGAGGCGCGCCCCGGC
>DASUPA010000248.1:0-3288 GCA_036276335.1 Candidatus Methylomirabilota bacterium
GCTGTCGACCGTGCCGACCAGCAGCATGCCGCCGTGGAGCTCGATGCGGCGGACTCCGTACGAGCCGTACAGCGCCTTCAGCGGGCTGAAGAGCTCGAAGCGCGGGTAGGTGTCGAGGCGGATGCGGCCCTGGAGCGCGCCCGTGTCGGCGGCGAGCTCGTACACGAAGCGCTGGGAGTCGCCGGTCAGGACGCGGCGGCGATCCCGGTCCAGACGGCCGCCGGCGATCATCGGAGGGCCGTCGTTCTCGGGACGCCCGAGCGTCGCCCGCCACACCGTGCGGCGCGCGACGACGTCGTAGGCGATCGGCGGCCAGCCGCCGAACCAGACGACGTCGCCGCTCCTCGCGATGGGCGCGCCGGACGTCGGCACGTCGTCGCGGGTGGTGTGTCCGTCGGCCAGGCGCACGGTGAAGAGCCGGCCCCGCGCTACCCCGGCCCGCGTGGTGGTGTAGAGGTGGCCGTCGTGCACGAGCGGGCCGCCCGCGTGGTGCTTGGCCTCGCCCGTCAGCCACGTGCGCCAGAGCCGGCGGCCGTCCTGGATGGCGATGGCGTCGAGCTGCTCGTGGCGGTCGCCCGGCCGCGCCCAGAGCTGCGAGCGGACGAGGAGCCGGTCTCCGTCGAGCGCCAGCGCGGCCTCGGCGGGAAACGTCTCGACGCTCCGGCTCCAGGCGAGCCGGCCGTCCGCGAGACGGAACGCGAAGAGGTTGTCGGCGTCCTTGCCGATCGCGGCCGCGTACACGTGCCGGGCGTCGGCGACGACGGCGACGGTGGGCCGCAGCGAGCGCTCGGTCCAGGGCCACCGGATCTCCCAGTGCCAGCGCCGCGTCAGGCTCGCGGCGTCGTAGCAGAACACGGTTCCCGTGTCGGTCCGGAAGTCGTACCAGCCGAACACGAGGGCATCCCCGGCCAGCATCGCGCCCGGCCCGAGCTGCCCGACGGTGATGTCGCCGAGATCGGCGGGCAGTGCGGCGCGGCGCCGGCGCCGCCCGTCGGCGACGTCGTGGACGGCGACCTCGCGCCCGATCGTGAAGACGTGCGTGCCCGCGACGGCGAACTCGCCGACCTGTCCGCGCCGGACGCTCCACGCGAGACCGTCGTCCGAGGCGCCGCAGCCCGTGGCCAGGACGAGGACGAGGCCGGCGGCGAGACGCCCGGGCCGGAGTGGGCTAGCGGGCGATCTCACGCTTGACGAGGGCCAGCACGTGGCTGTTCTCCGTGTACGACCGCGCCCGGTGCGTGGCGAGGATCAGGTAGTTGCTGCCGCGCGGATGGAGGCGCAGCGAGCTGAGCGGGTCTGCCAGGCCGATCACGTTGATCAGGCGCGTCTGCGCCGGCACCGGCGTGGTCAGCGGGCTCTGCGCCGGCGTTCCCATGGAGACGACGGTGTCGACCTTGACGCCGCGGGCGCGAAGCATCTGCGCCAGCGTCGCCGCCACGAGCCCGCCTCCGCTGAAGCCGACGAGGTTCAGCTTCTCCTTCGCCGCCAGCGGCGTGGTCTGGAGGTCGGCGAGGATCTGGTTCATCAGGCCGGCGGCCACGTGGTGCGTGCTGGGCAGGACACCGCCGAAGAGCTTGCCGTTCCACGGGAGGGCCCGCGTACCGGGATCCGCCTCCTGGAGCGCGGCGGCGAAGTCGTCGAAGGCGGTGCGATCCGGCCAGATGCCGTGGAGGACGTAGGTGCGCAGCCCCGTGGGATCGACGAGATTGACCGGATCGTTGAAGGCGTAGACGTAGGGATTGATGCCGGCGGCGAGGCCGAGCGGATCCTCGCCGATGAATCGCGCGAGGCCGGCGTCGTAGTAGCGCGCGCGATAGTAATAGAGGTCGCCGGCGTCGCGCTCGCGCCCCGTGAAGCCGTAGCGCGTCGGCGGCGACGCGGTGGATGCCGTGCGGCCGAACGGCTCGTAGGACAGCGCGTCCCGTACGCCGCCGTCCGCGTCGACCAGCCGGAGCACGGAGCCGGCGCCGTCGGTCAGCGCGGCGGCCCCGTCGCCGGCGAACAGCTCGTCGGGCAGGAGTCCCCGAAGATACGCGCGCTCGCGATCCGTCGAGAGGTCCTCGACCACGTCGGTGATGTCGTATCCGAAGAGCGTCACGTCGCCATCGCGGTCGCGGGCGGCGCGACGCCCGAGGGCGTCGTACGCGAAGGCCGTCGCGCCGTCGGCGCCGGCCGTGGCCACCAGCCGATCGCGGGCATCCCAGGTGAAGGTCCGCGCGGCGGTCGGGCCGGTGACGCCGGTGAGGTTGCCGTTGGCGTCGTAGGCGAGCTCACGGTCGCCGAGCCGGAGCTGGCGATTGGCCGCGTCGTAGGCGGCCGACGCCACGGGCTCGGGCAGCACGGCCGCGGCCAGCGAGCCGGACACGGCGATGCGCCGGTCGAGCTCGTCGTACGCGTAGACGAGCGTGCCGAGCTCGCCGCCGGCGCCGCGATAGGTCACGCGAGTGAGGCGCGACGCGGCGTCGTAGTCGTACTCGGCGTCGACCCCGGCGGGAAGCCGGATGCGGCGCCGGCGGCCGCCGCCGTCGTACTCGAGGGTCACCACGTCCGCCCCGCGGGCGAGCCGCGTCAGCCGCGAGCCGGCGTCGTAGGCATACGTCGTCACCGTGCCGTCGGGGCGCGTCATGCTGGCGCGGCGCCCGAGGGCGTCCCACGCATAGCGCGTGGTTCCGAGCGCGGTCGTCTCGGCCGTGAGCCGGTCCAGCGCGTCGTACTCGAGCAGCACCACGTCGCCGTCCTCGACCGCCGCCACCAGCCGGCCCCCCGCGTCGTAGGTGAACCGGGCGAGGCGACCGTCCGCGTACCGAGCGACCAGCCGCCGGCCGAGCACGTCGTACTCGTACTCGGTCACCTGGCCCTTGCGATCGGTCAGCCGGGTGAGGCGCCCCATGGCGTCGTACTCGTAGCGCTCGGTGAGGCCGAGGGCGTCCGTCTTGGCGATGCGCCGGTCCATGGCGTCGTAGGCGTAGCGAACGACGCGCCCGAGCGGATCGGTGACCGCCAGGAGGTTCCCGTTGGGGTCCCAGGTGTAGCGGACGACTCCCGCGGCGTCGGTCGCCTCCACGAGGCGGTCCAGCGCGTCGTACGCGAGCGTCACGACGCCGCCGGCGGGATCGCGGCGGCGGACCAGGCGCGACGCGGCATCGTATTCGAGCGTGGTCCGGCGTCCGAGCGCGTCGACGACGGCGATCAGCTCGCCGGTTCGCGCGTACTCGAGGCGCGTGGTGGCGCCGGCGGTGTCGGTGATGGCGCGCGGCTGCCCGGCGGCGTCCACGTCGAAGGTCAGCG
>DASUPA010000249.1:0-2128 GCA_036276335.1 Candidatus Methylomirabilota bacterium
GGAGCGGCTGGGCGGACGCGATTCGGAGGTCGTGACGAGGCACGGTAAGGCGTCGGTCGCCTACGCTCGCCGGCTGCTGCCGCTCACTGGCACGCCATCGGAGATACTCCGATTCGGCAGCTGCCGGGCCAACGCTGGCCCCAAATCCCCGGATAGGATGATGGTGAGGTCGAGGGAGCGGGCGATGGGGGCGGTGAATGGTTTTGCCGTGGCGGCGCGGGGCCGATCGAAGGCGTGTGGAGCGGGGTGAACAAGCGATGGGGACACAGGATCGATCAGGAGCGGGCGAGCACGAGCAGCGCCACGGGCGTGGCGACAACGGCCCTCGCAGGGCTGGTCTGGTCAGGCGGCGGCGACCGTGGGCGGCGCGCGCGCGAGGGCGAGACGGGCGTGATCGGCGAGCTGGCGGCGTGCCTCGCCGACCAGCCTGAGCACGGTCTCGCGGGCGTGACGCACCACCTTGCCGACGCCGTTGAGCAGCACGAAGCGTAGCCGCTTGGGGCGGGCGTCGTGGA
Source organism: Candidatus Methylomirabilota bacterium (assembly GCA_036276335.1). GTDB lineage: Bacteria > Methylomirabilota > Methylomirabilia > Rokubacteriales > CSP1-6 > AR12. The sequence goes on from DASUPA010000249.1 coordinate 516, forward strand.
ACTCCTCGGGTAGGGCGACCCGCTTGAACGCCGACAGCAGATTGTACAGGAGCACGTTGAGGCGGAACCAGGCGGCGTTGGCGCCGAAGCGCTGGGACGGCAAGGCCTCCGCCGCCAGCTCGTTGGTCAGCACGTGATGGCTGTGCTCGACCGTACCCGCCTTAGCGCGCTGCCAGCGGATCAGGTCGAGCCCGCTGCCGTCCGGCGGGTCGGGCAGGTTGGTGACGATGGCGAAGTGCTTGGCCGCGCTGCCGTCGGCGAACAGCTCGCCCTGCTTCTTGCTGATCCGGACCGTCAGATAGCGCGGCGGCTCGGGTCGGTTCTTGGCAGACACACCGTCGCTCGGCACATACGGCACCTCCGCCCAGTGGCGCACCGCATGGCTGTCCTCGCTCTCGGGCCGCCATGCGGCGTCGGGCAGGGCCCGGATCGCCACCGCCAGCTCACGGCTCATGTCGGCGCTGATCGCGTAGCCGATCCCCTTGCCGTCCAGCCAGCGCAGCAGCGTCTGCTCGTAGAGCGCGCTGTCGGCACGCACCAGGATGCGCTCGACCCCGGGCGGCAGAGCCGCCAACGCCTGCTCGACGACCCGCCGATTGCCGCTGCCGGCCGGCACGTTGCCGTCGCGGAACTCGTCCGCCAGGATCACATCCTGCTCGGCCCACAGCGCCACCACCGGCTGGTAGCCGGTACGCCCATCATAGGTCGGCAGCGCGCTCCGCTTCTGGCTCTCCAGGATCGTGGCGTCGACGTCGAGGGTCGCCACCGCCTGTGGCCGGCGCTCCTGGAGAAAGGCGATCAGCCGGCGATTGGCCTTCGCCAGGCCCTGGAGCCGCTCGCCTTGGTCCTGGACCTGGCACCTCTCACCCTGCCACAACGGCGGTCCCGCCTCGTCGAACGCGTCCAGGAAGTCGCGCGCCGTCTGCGGCGCCGGCAGGCCGTGGCCGAGCAGCAGGGCGAGCGCCGCGTCCTCACGCAGCGGTGCCAGATCTTCGCACCGCTCGCCGCCGGCAGCCCACAGGCTGAACAGCCCCTCGACCAGCTGCGAGGGCGTGAGCCCGCGCTTGCGGCGCTTGATCACCACGCTGGCGTCCAGCACCGCAGCGGCGCCGCTGGTCCGAAACGCCTCGATCACGAGCGGCACGCCGCCATGCGCGGTCAGCGCCGCCGTCTCCGCCCGCTGATCCAGCTCGAACGGCAACCGCGTCTGCGCCACCTTTCGGTCCCCGAGTGCACCCAACCGGTGAAACCCTAGCCCGCCGCCAACCCCGCGTCCCGCCTTGCTTCAACCCAATCCCCGAAAACCTACCCGGGGATCAAGGACCGGCTGCGTCCATTGCCCCGCCGTCCGGAAACCGCTATATACAGCCGCGACTTCGGGTCGGAGTGTAGCTCAGCCTGGTAGAGCACCGTCTTCGGGAGGCGGGGGTCGCGTGTTCGAATCACGCCACTCCGACCATCTTTCGGCCAATCGGACAAACTCGCGGGCCGGGCGCCCAGAGGTGCCGGCACCCTCACCGGGGGGTCTCCCCCAGCCCCGCCCCGCTCTGTACTACCGAGACGCGGCGTGGTGCTACGCGGCCCGCGGCCGGGGGGGAGCGTACAGCTGCCCT
>DASUPA010000250.1:0-5366 GCA_036276335.1 Candidatus Methylomirabilota bacterium
GCCGCAGGCGAGGCCGAACGGATAGGCGTCCCGCAGCTCGTCCTTGGTGAGAAACGGCAGGCGGCCCCAGTCGTCGGCAATGCGGATGTCCCCGGGGCGCGCGCCGCCCAGGCGACGCGCCCACGCGGGATGCCGGAGCACGCGTCCGAGCGTGGTCCGCATGCGGTCGAGCTGGAGCGCGGCCAGCCGCGGTCGCTCGAGCGACTCCAGCTCCCGCTGGAACATCAGCGCTCTCCGCGGCTCAGAAGAAGAAGAGGGCCACGATGAAGAGCGTGACGACGGCCATGATGGCGTAGAACCCCTTGAGGATCTTCTCCCGCAGCTCGCGCTCGGCCTGGGCCTCGGCTGCCCACGCCTGGCGGAACTTCAGCTCCAGCTGCGCCCGCTCGTCCAGCTGATCGCTCACGGCTCGCCCCTCCTTTCCCGGCGCACCGCTCCGGGGCCGACGCCCCTCTGCCACGATCGTAAACGATGAGGCGCGCCATCACGGCGCCTTCGGCTCCGCGAGGCCCAAGTACGCGGCGCGTATGCGCGAATCGCCAGTGAGGGAGGCGCTGGTGCCGGCGACCGCGACGCGGCCGGTCTCGAGCACGTAGCCGCGCGCGGCGATCGCGAGCGCCCGGCGCGCGTTCTGCTCGACGAGCAGCACCGTCACGCCCGTCCGGTTGATGCGCTCGACGACCCGGAAGATCTCGCGCGTGAGCCGGGGCGCCAGGCCGAGCGAGGGCTCGTCCAGCAGGAGCAGGCGCGGGCGCGCCATGAGCGCGCGCGCGATGGCGAGCATCTGCTGCTCGCCGCCCGACAGCGTGCCCGCCCGCTGCGCGTGCCGCTCGCGCAGCGCGGGGAACAGCTCCCAGGCGGCGCTCACGCGCGCGTCGACCTCGCCGCGCGACACGGTGTGGGCGCCCACGAGGAGGTTCTCGCGGACGCTGAAGTCCGGGAAGATCTCGCGCCCTTCCGGCACGTGCCCGATGCCGGCGGCCACGATCGCGTCGGCCCGGGCGCGCGTGATGTCCTCCCCGCGGTAGACGATCCGCCCGCGCTGCGGGCGCACGAGCCCGGAGATGGCCCGGAGGGTCGTCGACTTGCCGCTGCCGTTGGCGCCCAGCAGCGTGACGATCTCGCCCTCGCCCACCGAGAGCGAGACGCCCTCCAGGGCGCGGCGCTGCCCGTACGACACGCCGAGGTCGACGATCTCGAGCATCAGTCGTCGTCGCCGCCGCCGAGGTAGGCCGCGATGACGGCGGCGTCGGCGGCGATCTCGCGGGGCTTGCCCTCGGCGATCTTGCGGCCGTAGTGCAGCACGACGACGCGGTCGGAGATCGACATCACCAGGTCCATGTCGTGCTCCACGACGACGATCGTCAGCCGCAGCTCCTCGCGCAGGCGGACGATCAGGTCCATCAGCGCGCGCGTCTCGGTGGGGTTGAGCCCGCCCGCCGGCTCGTCGAGCAGCAGGCAGCGCGGCCCGGTGGCGAGCGCGCGCGCCATCTCCAGACGCTTCTGTCGCCCGAGCGGCAGGCTGCCCGCCTCGACGCCGGCGACGTCGCCGAGGCCCAGCCGCTCCAGCAGGGCGTGGGCGCGCGCGCGCGCCGCCCGCTCCTCGCGCGCCACGCGCGGCAGCCAGGCGAGCGCCGCCAGCGGTCCCGCCCGCAGGTGTCGATGCTCGCCGACCAGGACGTTGTCGAGCGCGGTGAGCGGCCTGAAGACCTCGGTGTTCTGGAACGTGCGCGCCACGCCACGGCGGGCGATCTCGTGAGGCGGCAGTCGCAGCAGGTCGACGCCGTCGAAGGTGGCGCGGCCGGCGGACGGGCGATAGAGGCCGGTCAGCACGTTGAAGACGGTCGACTTCCCGGCGCCGTTGGGGCCGATCAGCGCGAGGATCTCGCCCCCCGCCGCCTCGAAGCTCACGCCGCTGAGCGCGGCGAGCCCGCCGAAGGCGATGGAGAGATCCTCGACGCCGAGCAGCGCCATGCTAGTCGGACGTGAGCCAGTCCGTCAGCGCCTTGAAGCGGCCCTTCTCCACGCGGACCCAGAACCCCTGGCGCTGCGTCTCGTGGTCGGGGCCGATGGTGACCGGCGGCAGGATGCCGGTCTCGAAGCCCTTGATCCCCTCGAGCGCCGCGACGAGCGACTCGCGAGTCAGGTTCTTGCCGGCGCGTCGGGCGCCCTCCGTGAAGAGCATGGCCGCGAAGTAGCCCGAGAGCGAGTAGCGGTTGGGCTCGTTCTTGCCGAAGTACTTCTGCATCGCGTCGCGATACGCCTTCATGCCCGGCAGGTCGGACGTCAGCGGGTCGGGCCACAGCGAGAGCCCCTCGACGCCCTCCGAGGCGTCGCCGGCGAGGGCCAGGTACTTCTCGTCGGTGAGCGGCCCCGAGGAGACCATGACCGTGTCCGTCCAGCCGATCTTCTGGCGCTCCTTCAGCGCCTGCGCGCCCGGCCCGGGCGTGAGGACGAGGAACACGGCCTGGGGCGCGGCCGCCCGCAGCTTGGCGATCTGGGCGCTCACGTCGGTGACGCCCCGCTTGACCGATTCCGCGGCGGCCAGCTTGAGGTTGTGCCGGGCGAGGTCCTTCTCGAAGGCGCCGAGGAAGCTCTTGCCGTAGTCGTCGTCCTGGTAGAGCACGCCGAAGGTCCTGAGCTTCCGCTGCGTCACCAGGTAGTCGATCATCATCCGCGACTGGCGGTCGTAGAGCGTCATGCCGCTGAAGACGTACTTCTTGCCCCGGATGGCGGGCGAGCCCTGGAACGGAAACAGCAGCGGCACCCGGTTCTCCTCGAGGTACCCGAGGGTGGCCATCACCGGCGGCGTGCCCTGCGGCGCGATGACGGCGAAGATTCGGTCCTGCTCGACGAGCTTCCGCGTGTTGGCGACGGCCTCCTGGGGCTTGTAGCCGTCGTCGTAGTACACGGTGCGGACCTTGCGGCCGTGGATGCCGCCGGCGTCGTTGACGACCTTGAAGTACAGGTCGACGCCGAACTTCGTCGCCTGCTCGCCCGTGTAGGCGAGCGGGCCCGAGAACGAGTTGGAGCAGCCCAGGACGATCTCGGTCTCGGTGACCCCCTGCTGGGCGGCCACCGGGATCGCGGCGACGGCGACGAGGGCGACGGCGAGGAGCGAGACGGCGAGGCGCATGACGGTCTCCTTCACCGGCGCGCCGCTCGGCCCAGCGCCTGCGTCACGCCGCCCGGCATGAAGAGCATGCAGGCGACGAGGATGGCGCCGAAGATCAGCGGCCGGTAGTTCTGGAAGGCGGCCAGGCCGTCGTGGAGCAGCGTGACGACGGTGGCGCCGATGATGGAGCCCGGCACCGAGCCGAGCCCGCCCACGATGATCATCACCACGAAGTCGACGGAGAGGAAGACGTCGAAGGCGTCCGGCGACAGGAAGCCGACGACGAAGGCGAAGAGCCCGCCCGCCACCCCCGTGTAGAAGGCGGACAGCCCGAAGGCGAGGGTCTTGTAGGCGGCCACCGGCACGCCGCTCGCCTGCGCGGCGATCTCGCTCTCGCGGATGGCCAGGAACGCCCGGCCGGTGCGCGTCCGCACGAGGTTCACGGCGGCCGTCACCATGACGGCGGCCACGGCGGCCGTGAGGTAGTAGCGCCCGGCGTCGGTCGAGAGCGCCACCGCGCCCAGGCGGGCGGCCGGCACGCGGAGCCCGTCGGCGCCGTTGGTCAGCGCGTCGAGGTTCAGGATGGCCTCGGTGATCACGAAGCCGAAGGCGAGCGTCGCCATCGTGAGGTACAGGCCGCCGAGCCGCAGGCACGGCACGCCGAACGCCAGCCCGACGGCGGCCGTCAGCGCGCCCGCGAGCGCCAGCGTCACGACGACCGGCGTGGCCGGCGCGCGCAGCGTCAGCACGGCCGCCGTGTAGGCGCCGATGGCGAAGAAGCCCGCGTGGCCGAACGACAGCTGGTTCGTGTACCCGGAGAGCAGGTTGAGCCCGAGGGCGACGATCACGTTCACGAGGATCACGCTCGCGAGGAACACGAAGTAGCGGGGGGCCACCCACGGCCACGCCGCAAGCGCCGTCACCAGCGCCGCCACCGCGAGCCCGCGCGCCCGCATCAGACCTTCCGCTGCTCCACGCGGCCGAGCAGGCCGGCGGGGCGCACGAGCAGGATGGCGATCAGCACCAGGAACGGCACCGAGTACCGGATGCCCGACGGCAGGTAGAGCGGCGCCAGGTTCTCGATGACGCCGAGCAGCATGCCGCCCAGCACCGCGCCGGGCATCGAGCCGAAGCCGCCGATGACCGCGGCCGTGAACCCGTTGATCACGACGAGGCCCATCTTCGACGAGAGGAAGACCACCGGCGCCACCAGCACGCCCGCCACCGCGCCCACCATCGCCGCCAGCACCCAGGAGCTCGAGTACACGCGCTCGACGCTGATGCCCATGAGCCGCGCCGCCCGCTGGTTCTGGGCGACGGCGCGCATGGCCCGGCCGAGCCGCGTCCACCTGAAGAGCGCGTAGAGGGCGGCCATCAGCGCCAGCGAGGCGCCGATGATGCCGATCGACACCGGCGCCAGGCGCACCGGCCCGAGGGCGATCGGGCGGCTGTCGAAGAACGACGGAAACGGGAAGTCGTCGTGGGTCCACGCGAGGCCCGCGCCCGCCCGCAGCATGAGCGACAGCCCGAGCGTGATGATGAGCACGTCCCAGTGTGTGGCGCCGATGGCCCGACGGATGATGGCTCGCTCCACGAGCCAGCCCATGACGCCGGCCGCCGCGACCGCCACCACCAGCGTCACGGCGAGCGGCAGCTCGAACGCGCGGTGGGCCGCCCAGCCGATGAAGGTCGAGACCATCAGCATCTCGCCCTGCGCGAAGTTCAGCGTCCGCGTGGCGTTGTAGATGATGACGAGCGACAGCGCCATCAGGGCGTAGATCGAGCCAGTCGCAAGGCCGGACACGACAACGTGGACGAGCGTGGCCGCGGTCATGGTGAATTGGGAGGACGAGGCGTCCCCCCCATTTGCCCTCCGGCTCGCGGGGCGCGCGACACGGTCCTCCCCATTTCCCCTCCGGCTCGCGGGGCGCGCGACGCATCGTCCACGGTCTCGAAGCGGCAGCGGGCGGCGCCGAGGGCGGCACAGGCGGTCTCGCGGACCGGGCGCGGACGCTGGAGGACCGTCGCGGCGAGCGCCTCCAGGACGCCGCGCGTGAGGTGGCACACGGGCGCCGTCGCGCCGCCGTACGCGCGGGCGAACGGCGAGCCGGTGACGCTGACGGCGAGCGCCGTCGGCGTCAGGCGCTCGAGCGCGAACGGCCCCCAGCCGAGCGCGCCGCCCTGCGCGAGCAGCCGCGTCACGCGCGCCGCGGCGGCGCCCTCGAGCGCGGCCGCCGCGCGGCCGCCGCCC
>DASUPA010000251.1:0-2427 GCA_036276335.1 Candidatus Methylomirabilota bacterium
ACGTGCACGCGCACGACGACCTCGTCGGCGGCGGCGGCCGGGGTCGACGCGACCTCGACGCGCAGATCGCGCGGGCCGTGGAGAAGTGCGGCCTTCATGTCACGCGCCACTGTACCCCGGTCGAAACCCGTTTGCTCGACCCGCTCAGGAGGCAGCGTTTTTCATATACATGGTCATGGCTTACATGGCGCCGGCGTGGATGTCACGCGAAGGACCGTCGCCAGGCGCGCCGCGCCACCCAGTCGGTGAGCCGGACGGACAGCGGGCGGACGTCGCACGGCAGGCGATGGGCGAACTTCCGCGCGAAGCGCTCGGTGGCGGCGCGTCGGAGCGCCAGGTCCCGCCGCTCGGCCTCCGCGCGGGCGGCGAAGTCGCGGGTGCGCGTGGCGCCGCCGCGATGACGGAACGGCGCGTACACGACGACGCAGCGACGACCGGCGTCGCGGACGGCGAACGAGAGATCGCGGTCGTACCCGTGGAAGAAGCCATAGCCCTCGTCGATGCCCCCCACCTGCTCCAGCAGCGCGCGGCGCAGGCACAGGCAGACGCCGTCGACCACCGCCACCTCCTCGTGCGGCGGGCGCACCGTCGGCCCGTCCGCCAGGCTGTGGACGATCGTCCGGCCGGCGTAGCGGCCGTCGCGGCGCACGCGCTTGACGCCGTACAGCCCGCTCAGGCCGACCGCGGGCTCGGCGTGCGGCGCCAGCAGGCGCGCCAGCCACGTCGGCTCGAGCAGCTCGGTGTCGTTGTGGAGGAGGCAGACGAACTCGGTGTCGGCGAGCCGCCACGCCTGGTTGTAGGCGGCCAGCACCGAGTCGTTGCCCTCGTTGCGCGTGTACCGGAGCGGAAACGGGTACGGGAACTCTCGAAAGAACCGCGGCGTGTCGTCCGGCGAGCCGTTGTCGACGACGGCGAGCACGAACGGCTCGGTGGTGGCCCGCAGGCTGTCCAGGCACGCGCGCGTGACGGCGAGGCCGCCGTGCACGACCATCGCCACCGTCGCGCGCGGCGTCACCGCGGGCAGGCCCCCCCCTCAGGCGGCGGAATGACCACCGTCGAGGAAGATCGTCTGCCCCGTCATGAAGTCGGACCCGGCGGACGCCAGGAACACGGCGAGCGGACCGATCTCCTCGAGACGACCGGTCCGGCGCATCGGGATGTCGCGCGTCAGCCGCTCGTTGATGCGCGCGTCGGCGAAGGCCGCCGCGTTCATGTCGGTCACGAACCAGCCGGGCGCGATGGCGTTGACCTGGATGTTGTGGCGGGCCCACTCGACGCCGAGCGTCCGCGTCAGCGCGATCACCCCGCCCTTGGTGGCCGCGTAGAGCGCGTACCCGGGCAGCCCGACGGCGCCCAGGACCGAGGCGAGGTTGATCACCTTCCCCCGGCCGCGGGCGATCAGGTGGGCGGCCGCCGCGCGACAGCCGTTGAAGACGCCGGTGAGGTTCACGTCGAGGATCGCGCGCCAGTCCTCCGGCGTGGCCTCCGCCAGCGGGACGGTCCGCGCGATGCCCGAGTTGTTCACGACCACGTCGAGCCCACCGAGCGTCGCGACCGTCCGCGCCATCAGCGCGTCCACCTCCTCGTAGCGCGCCACGTCGGTCGGCGCGACCAGCGCGCGGACGCCGTGCCGCTCCACCTGGTGCGCCGTCTCCTCGAGGTCGGGCTTGGAGCGCGCCGCCAGCGCCACGTGCGCGCCGGCCTCGGCGAGGGCCACCGCCATCGCGCGCCCGAGCCCGCGGCTGGCGCCGGTGACGACGGCGACCCGCCCCGCCAGCGCCGTCAGCGGTAGAGCTCCTCGATCGCCGTCATGTACTTGTTCGACACGACCTTGCGCTTGACCTTCAGCGTCGGGGTGAGCTCGCCGCCTTCCTGGGTGAAGTCGGTCCCGAGGATCGTGAACTTCTTGATCCGCGCGTAGGACTGCAGCTGCGAGTTCTTCTCCTCCACGGTCCGGGCGACCCGCTCGACCACCTTGGGATGCTTCACGATGACCGCCGGATCGGTGGCCAGGATGCCGTTCTCGCGCGCGAACTTCGCGAGCTCGTCCGGGTTGATCGTGACGAGCGCCACCGGGTACGGCTTGCGATCGCCGTACACCATGGCCTGGCTGATGAAGGGATCGGCCTTCAGCATGTTCTCGACGTTCTGCGGAGCGATGTTCATGCCGCCCGCGGTGACGATGAGGTCCTTCTTGCGGTCGGTGATGAACACGAACCCGTCCTCGTCGATCCGCCCGATGTCGCCGCTGTGGAACCAGCCGGACGGCTCGAAGACCTCCGCCGTCGCCTCCGGCTGCCGGAGGTAGCCCTTCGCGATGTTGGCGCCGCGGATGAGGATCTCGCCGTCGGACGCGATCTTCACCTCCACGTTGTCGAGCGGCTGTCCCACCGAGCCGAACTTGAACCGCGTCGGCCGGTTGAAGGT
>DASUPA010000252.1:0-4548 GCA_036276335.1 Candidatus Methylomirabilota bacterium
ACCCTGTACTGCTCCATGAGCACGGTCTCGACGTCCACCTGCTTGGTCCGCGAGGTCGCCACCGCCTTGTTCAGCTCCTCCTGCGTGACGAGGCCCTGCGTCAGGAGGTAGTCGAACTTGTTGCCGCGCTTCTGCACCAGCATCTGCTGGGTGTGGAAGGCCACCCCGAGCGTCTTGGCGATCCGCGCGACGTTGCTCTCGTCTTCCTTGGTGAAGCGCCCGCCCCGCTTCTTGTTGAGCATCTGCATGACGCCCACCACGGCCTTGTTCTCGTGGAGGATCGGCATGGCGAGGATCTGCTGGGTCCGGAAGCCCGTCCGCTTGTCCCAGGAGGCGTCGAACCTGAGCTTCGGGCTGATCCTCTGGAGCTCGGCGGCGTTGTAGGCGTCCGCGATGTTGACGGTCTGGGGGTGGGCCGCCACGAAGCCGGCCACCGAGCTCTCGCTGATGGGCAGCCGGATCTCCTTCACCGTGTCCAGGGCGAGGAACTTGGAGAAGAGCTCCTTCTTGTCCTGGTCGACGACGTAGAGCGTCATGCGCTCGGTCTCGAGAAAGGACAGGATCTCGCCCTGGATCTCGAAGAAGATGGCGTCCAGGCTCTTGGCGGTGTGGATCTTGTCGATGAGGGCCACGAGCTTCTGCTCGCTGGCGAGCCGCTCTTGCAGCGTGGAAACGGACTCTTGGCCGGCCACCGTCCCTCCCCGTGAACTGAGCTCTCGTCTACCTTAGCAAGGGCGGCCCGTTGGACATACCAAGCTAATCCGGTGGTGACGACGGCGAGTCAGGAACCCGCGAGGAACGCCAGAGTGGGGGACCGACTGTTCGGTCAGAAGACGGGGCGTTCCACGTAGGACCCCCATATGTTGCGCAGTCGCGCGACGATCTCCCCCAGGGAGGCCCGGGCCTTCACCGCCTCGATGGTCGGCCCCATCAGGTTGGCCGCCGGGTCGGCGGCCGCCTCGGCCAGGCGGTCGAGCAGGCGGGCCACCCGGGCCTGGTCCCGCGCAGCCCGGACGGCCTTCAGACGGCCGACCTGCCGGGCCTCGACCGAGGCGTCGATCCGGTGGATGGGGATCTCGACGGGCTCGGGAGGCTCCACGTAGGCGTTCACGCCGATGACCGGGGCCTCCCCCGAGGCCTTGCGCCGCGCGAACTCGTAGGCCGAGTCCGCGATCTGCTGCTGGAACCAGCCCGCCTCGATGGCGGCGATGGTGCCGCCCATCTCGTCGACTTTCGCCAGGATGGCGAAGATCTCCTGCTCGATCCGGCTGGTCAGCGCCTCCACGTAGTACGACCCGCCGAGCGGGTCGACGACGCTCGCGACGCGCGTCTCCTCGGCAATGATCTGCTGCGTGCGAAGCGCGATCTTCATCGCGAGCTCCGAGGGGATCGCGTACGCCTCGTCCAGGCCGTTGGTGTGCAGCGACTGGGCGCCGCCGAGCACCGCCGACAGCGCCTGGAGCGCCGTGCGGACGACGTTGTTCATGGGCTGGGCCTTGGTGAGCGTGGCGGCCGCCGTCTGGCAGTGGAAGCGCAGGCGCATCGACTCCGCCTTCGTCGCGCCGAAGCGCTCCTTCATGATCTTCGCCCACACGCGCCGCGCGGCCCGGAACTTCGCCACCTCCTCGAAGAAGTCCGCCTGCGCGACGAAGTAGAAGGCGAGCCGGGGCGCGAAGCGGTCGACCGCCACGCCGCTCCGCGTGACCTCCTCGACGTAGGCGATGCCGTTGGCCATCGTGAAGGCGACTTCCTGGACGGACGTGGCCCTCGCCTCGGAGATGTGATAGCCGCTGATGTTGATCGGGTTGTAGCGGGCCATGTGCTCGGCCGCGTACACGATCATGTCGCGCATGATCCGCATCGACGGCCGGATCGGGAAGATCCACTCCTTCTGCGCGATGTACTCCTTCAGGATGTCGGCCTGCACGGTGCCCGAGAGCCTGTTCAGGTCGTGGCCGCGCTGCTCCGCGACGACGATGTACATCGCCAGCAGGATCCACGCGGTGGGGTTGATGGTCATCGACACCGAGATGCGCTCGAGGTCGATGCCGTCGAACAGCGCGGCCACGTCGTCGACGGTGTCGACGGCCACGCCCTCGCGGCCGACCTCGCCGATCGCGCGCGGGTCGTCGGAGTCGTAGCCCATCAGCGTCGGCATGTCGAAGTCGACGGACAGCCCCGTCTGGCCCTGCTCGATCAGGTAGCGGAAGCGCTTGTTGGTGTCCTCGCCGGTGCCGAAGCCGGCGATCTGCCGCATCGTCCAGAGCCGCCCGCGGTACATCGTCGGGTACGGCCCGCGGGTGTACGGCCAGCGTCCCGGCAGCCCGATGTCCCCGGCCGGCGTGTCGGCGATGTCTTGCGGGCCGTACACGCGCTGGACCGGGAGCCCCGAGCCCGTGCGCCAGTCGTCGCGGCGCTCGGGCTGCCGCGCCAGGAATTCCTTCAGCTCGCGCGCCTCCCAGTCGGCGCGCTCCTGCTTCGCCCGCTCGATGGCCTCCGGGTCGAACATCACCGTGCTCCCGTCTTCTCGTGGTAGAGGTCGCGGTCGTCGATCACGCGCCGGGCCTTGAACTCCGTGCGCGGCAGCTCGCCCGGCGCGACGAGCTCGATCAGCGGCGTCACCCCGAGCCGCGCCCGCAGGCGCTCGCGCATCGTGGCCGCCAGTGCGGCGCGACCCGGCTCGCCCGCGTGGCTCGGGGCACACTCGGCGCGAACCAGCAGCTCGTCCATCGTCTCACGCCGGGAGACGATCACGCGGAACTCGCCGCCGAAGCCCTCGATGGCGCGCAGGACGTCCTCGATCGCGCTCGGGTAGATGTTCTCGCCGCGCACGATGAACATGTCGTCGATGCGGCCGTAGAGGCCCTGCGGCAGCCGCGGATACGTGCGGCCGCACGGGCACGCCTCGTCGGTCCACCGCGCGCGGTCGCCCGACACGAGCCGGATCATCGGCTGCGACGTGCGCTCCAGGTGCGTGTAGACGGGCGTGCCCTCGGCGCCGAACGGCACCGGCCGGAAGGTCTGCGGGTCGCACACCTGCGTGTAGACGATGTCCTGCCAGAGGTGCATGCCGGTGCGGTGGCGGCACTCGCCGTTGGTCATCCACGGCGACATCTCGGCCATGCTCCCCATGTCGATGCAGGCGCCGCCGAACGTGTCCTCGATCAGCCTCCGCGTGGCGGGGATGCCGGCGCCGGGCTCGCCGGAGAAGAACAGCGTCCGGAAGCCGAAGCTCTTCGGATCGACGCCCTCGCGGCGCGCCGTCTCGGCGAAGTGCAGCGCGTAGGACGGCGTGCCGTAGAAGGCGGTTGGCCGGAGGTCGCGCGCCCACTGCACGGCCATCAGCGTCTGGCCCGGGAGCCCGGCGCCGAACGGGAACACGGTCGCCCCCAGCCGCTCGCAGCCCTTCAGCGCGCCCCACGAGCCGAGGTAGAGGCTGAAGAAGGACGCGATCAGCACGCGATCGTCGGGCCGGATGCCCGCCCCCCAGAGGATGCGCGCGTGCGCCTCGCCGATGCGCTCCCAGTCCTCCGCGCCGATGCCGAACACCGTCGGCCGGCCGGTCGTCCCGCTCGTGCCGTGGATGCGCGCGACGTCCGCCGGCTCGATGCACAGGTAGTCGCCGAACGGCGGCGCCGCCGCCTGCGCCGCGCGCAGGTCCTCCTTGCGGACCACCGGAAACCGCGCGAGATCGTCGAGCGACTTCAGCGTGGCCGGCGAGACGTCCGCCGCCGCCCAGTGCCGGCGGTAGAACGCGCTCCGCTCCCACGCGTACGCCACCTGCCGCCGCAGCTTCTCGAGGATCACCGCGTCGCGCCGCGCGGGCGGCGCGCACTCGAGCGCCGGCACCCAGTGCTCCGCCGCCGCGTCGGGCCGCCACGTCGGGTCGTAGCGCGGCGGCCAGTCGCTCATCGCGCGCGCCGCGCCTCCACCGCCGCCCGGACGCGGGAGACCACCTCGTCGGGCGGCGTGTCTTGCAGCACGACGTCGGCCACGCCGCTCTCCCTGAGCGCCGGCACGTCCTCGTCCGGGATGACGCCGCCCACGACGAGCGCGATGTCCTGCGCCTGGTGGCTCTCGAGCAGCCGTCCGATCAGCGGCACCAGCGTGAGGTGCGCGCCCGACAGGATGCTGATGCCGATCGCGTCGACGTCCTCCTGCACCGCCGCCGCCACCACCTCCTCCGGCGTCCGGTGCAGCCCCGTGTAGATGACGTCCATCCCCGCGTCGCGCAGGGCGCGCGCCACGATCCTCACCCCGCGGTCGTGGCCGTCGAGGCCCACCTTCGCCACGAGGATGCGGATCGGCCCCGGCATGGCCATTTCCTTACAGGATTGCGGCCGTGGGATCAATGCTCGGGCTCGCCGGACGCTCGCGCGGCCCTTGACCGCGTCGGCCTCCTCGTGTACTCACGGCGTCGTGGACCCCGCGCGCGTCACCGAGGCCGACGTCGAGCGCCTGGCCGCGCTCACCGGCGTGCCGATCGCGCCGGGGGATCTCCCCGCCGTCGCCGTGGCGCTCGGCGTGCTGCTCGGTGCGGCGCGCCTC
>DASUPA010000253.1:0-4923 GCA_036276335.1 Candidatus Methylomirabilota bacterium
GCGCTCGCCGGCCGCGGTGAAGCCGTGGATCGCCGCGCTCCAGGACGTCCAGCGCTACATCAAGGACAACGTAGACGAGGCCGACGGGATCGTGGCGCGCACCGTCAAGCTCCCGCCGGGCGTCTTCAAGGAAGCCATCGCGAGCGGCCGCTGGGTCGTCGACGTCCGGCCGGCCTGGGGCGCGCGCGAGCGGAAGAGCATCTGGGACATGTTCGAGCGCGCGGTGGCGGCGAAGTATCTCGAGAAGCTTCCCGACGAAGGGATCATCTATACCCCGTGACCGGCGGGGCAGGGAGACTGCCATGACGAGACGCACCTTCGTGACGAGCGCCATCACCGCCGCGTGCGCGGCCGCCCTGGCGCTGGCGCCCGCCGCCGAGAGCCAGGAGCCGATCCGGGTCAAGATCGCGCGGCTCGCCTTTCCCTCGCTGACGACGCTGATGGTCGACGTCGTCAAGGACCAGGGGCTCGACAAGAAGCACGGGATCGACCTGCAGCCGCAGCCGTTCGGCGCGGTGTCCGCCTACTACGCCGCGCTGGCCACTGGCGAGGTCGACATGCTGCCGGCCGGCCCGCACGTGCTGCAGAAGATGCGGCTGGAGGGCGTGCCCATCACCGCGACGCTGACGTACGCGCGGCTGAACGCGCTCGCCGTCATCACCGGCGATCCCGCGGTCAAGACGATCACCGACCTCAAGGGCAAGTCCATCGCCGCCGACATGGGGTCGTCGGAGTACCAGATCCTCGCGCTCTACGGCCGCAGCCAGGGGGTGATCTTCGGCAAGGACGTCAGCGTGGTCCAGGCGGGGCCGCCGCTGGCGCGCACGCAGCTGCAGGCCAAGCGGGTGGCCGCCGCCATGACGTGGGAGCCGTCCGCCACGCTGACGCTGCGGGACAACCCGCAGTACCGCACGATCCTCACCGGCGACACCGCCTGGAAGCAGGTGGCGAAGCACGACGGCTGGGAGCTCATCCTGGCCGTCCGCGAGGACTTCCTGAAGCGCTCGCCCGAGGCGGTCCCGCGCCTCCTCCGGATGTTCCAGGACGGAGCGCGGTTCATCAAGAACGACGCCGACGCCGCGGACCGGATCGTGGCGGCCAGCGTGAAGCTGCCGCCCGGCGTCCTCAAGGAGGCGGTCGCCTCCGGCCGCCTGGTCTACGACATCCAGCCCGCCTGGGAGGGCGAGCGCGCGGCCATCTGGGACATGTTCAAGGTCGCCGTCGACATCGGCTATCTGCCGAAGCTCCCCGACGAGGGCGCGATCTACAAGCCCTGATGAAGCGGGACCCCGCCCTCGGCGGCGAGACGGTGGAGGCGCTGGAGGCGCGGAGCCCCTTCCGCTTTCCGCGGGAGATGGTCATCGGGCTGCTCGTGCTGGCCGTCGCCTGGCAGATCCTCTCGCTCTTCGTCCCGCCGTTCATCGTGCCGGGGTGGGAGCGCATTTTCGGGAGCCTGGTCACCCTCCGGATGGACTTCGTGCTGATCACGCTGGCGCGCGTGGTCATGGCGCTGGTGATGTCGTTCGTGCTGGGCCTCGGCTTCGCCGTCCTGATGTACGGGTCGACGCGCATCGAGCGCTACGGGCGGCCCATCGTCCGCCTGCTGATGGCCGTGCCGGTCGTCTGCTGGATCCTCTTCGCGGTGCTCTGGTTCAGGTGGGTGGAGTTCCGCATCGCCTTCGTGCTCGTCGTCGTCTGTGCGCCCGTCTTCCTGGTCGACATCCTCGACGCCATGCGCGGGGTGTCGAAGGATCTCCGGGACATGCTGCGCTCGTTCCGGCCCACGCAGGCGCAGCTCTTCACCAAGCTGGTGCTGCCGGCCACGCTGCCGGTCATGCTCACGAGCTGGAAGATCAACCTGAGCCTGGCCATCCGCGTGGTGACGATCGCCGAGCTGGTCGGCGCCGTGACCGGCATCGGCTACGGCCTCGTGGTCGCCCAGGAGCTGTTCTCCGTGTCCGAGGTCTTCGCGTGGACGCTCATCCTCGTGGCGCTGCTCTTCGCCGCGGAGGCGGTCCTCACGCACGTCGAGGAGCGCCTCCTCCGGTGGCGGGTATGAGAGGGGCCGGCCCGATCGAGGTCACGGGGCTCCGCAAGGTGTTCCACCAGACGGGGACCGGCGAGGCCGTGGTGGCCATCGAGCGGCTCGATTTCGTCGTCCAGCAGGGCGAGATGGTCGCGATCGTTGGCCAGACCGGCTGCGGCAAGTCGACGTTCCTCAACATCCTGATCGGGCTCGACCGGCCGACCGACGGCCGCGTCGCCGTCGGCGGCCGGGCGCCCTACGACGACTTCGACCACTTTCGCGGCGTGCTCGCCGCCGTCTTCCAGCAGGACCGCCTGCTGCCGTGGCGCACGGCGGTGGACAACGTGCGGCTGCCGCTCGAGCTGCTCGGCCGCGATCCGGGCGAGCAGCTGGCGCGCGCGCGGGCCTGGCTCGACCGGCTCGGCCTCGGGCGTTTCGAGCGCGCGTACCCCCACGAGCTGTCGGGCGGGATGCGCCAGCGCGTGGCCCTGGCGCGCGCGTTCGCCGTCGAGCCGGCGCTGCTCCTGGCCGACGAGGCGTTCGGCCACCTCGACGAGGTGACCGCGGCGGCGCTGCGCCAGACGTTCGTCGAGCTGGCGCGGACGGAAGGCAACACGGCCATCCTGGTGACGCACCAGCTCGAGGAGGCCATCGACATGGGCGGCCGGATCCTCGTCTTCGGACGCCCGGGACGGCTGCTCGCCGACATCAACCTCCGCACGTGGCCGGCGGCCTCCGTGGCCAGCCTGCGCGCGGACATCCAGCGGATGCTGCAAGACAACGCGGCCGATCCTCGGTTCGCCCGGGCCGCAGAGGAGCAGGCATGACGCTCGACGCACGCGCAGAGAGGGTGCTGGACCACATCGACGTGGACGAGCTGGTCAAGGTGGCCCTCGACCTGGGCAACATCGACAGCCCGACCGGCAGCGAGGGCCCGGTGGGCGAGTACGTGCACGACTGGCTCGACCGGCAGGGGATCGCCGCGCGGAAGGTGGCGCTGCTCCCCGACCGCCCCAACGTGATCGGGACCATCCCGGGCACGAGCCACGGTCGGAGCCTCGTCTTCAACAGCCACATGGACACGACGATCCACAAGGACGAGTGGTGGACGACCCGCCGCGCCGCCGACCCGATCCTGCACTCCGCGTGGCGGGAGGGCGACACGCTCTACGGCAACGGCGTCTGCAACGACAAGGGCCCCATGGCGACCTGGCTGCTGGCGGCCAAGGCCATCAAGGACAGCGGGGTGGCGCTGAAGGGCGACCTCGTGCTCATGGCCGTCGTCGGCGAGATCGGCGTCGAGCCCGTCGACGAGTTCCAGTCGCCCGAGTACCTCGCGAAGGAGCCGGGGACGCGCTTCGCCATCACGCACGGGGGCGTCGCCGACTACGCGCTCGTCGCCGAGGGCACCGACTTCGGGCTGGTCGGCGTCGAGGCGGGCAAGGCGTTCTTCAAGATCACCGTCTTCGGCAACGACCTGCCCATCTACACGCCCTACATCCAGCGCCCCACGCCCATCGACAAGAATCCCAACGCCATCGTCCGCATGGCGCCGCTGCTGCAGCGCCTCGACGAGTGGGCGTACGACTACGAGCAGAAGAACCGCTACGAGTGCGCGGGCGGCGTCATCGTGCCGCGCGTGAACGTCGGCGCCATCCGCGGCGGCGTCCCCTACAAGATCACGAAGACCGTCCAGCAGTGCGCGATCTACCTCGACGTCCGCATCACGCCGGTGCAGAACCCGCTCGACATCCGCGAGGACCTCCGCCGGATGCTCGCCTCGCTCGGCCTGGCCGGCGAGGTGGAGCTCTACACCTACCGTCCGGCCTTCGAGGCCGACCCCAGGAAGGTCGAGCCGCTCGTGGGCGCCATCACCCGCGCCCACCGGGCGCTCGTCGGCTCCACGCCGACGCACGCGCCGCCGCCGTTCTCCAGCATGTGGCGGGACATCAACTGCTTCAACGAGATGCGCATTCCCGCCGTCACCTATGGCCCCGGCGTGAGCGTCGGCGCCGGCACGTTCGGCATGAAGGTCGACGATCTCGTCATCGGCGCGAAGCTGTACGCGCTGACGGCGCTCGACCTGTGCAGCCAGGATCGCGCGTGAGCGGCACGGCGCGCGTCAACGGCGTCGAGCTGTACTACGAGGTCCACGGGGAGGGCGACTGGCTCGTGCTGGCCCACGAGTTCTCCGGCGGCTGCAAGAGCTGGCACCGACAGGTCGACGTGCTGAGCCGCCAGCTCCGCCTGCTCGTCTACAACAACCGGGGCTATCCGCCGTCGACGGTCCCCGAGGACCCCGCCGCGTACTCGCAGGAGCACTCGATCGAGGACCTGCGCCAGCTCATGGACCAGCTCGGCGTCGCGCGGCCGGTGCTCGGCGGCTTCTCGATGGGCGGCAGCATTGCGCTGAACTTCGCGCTCGCCCATCCCGGCCGCGTCCGCGCGCTGATCCTCGCCGGCACCGGCACCGGCTCCATCGACAAGGCGCAGAACGCGCGCGACTTCGGCCCGATCGCCGACCGCTTCCTCGCGGAGGGGCCGGCCAGGGTGGGCGAGGACTACCTGCGCGGACCGACGCGGATCCTGCTCCTCCGCAAGAACCCGGCGGAGTGGAAGAAGCTCTACGCGGAGTTCTCGGAGCTGTCGCCGATCGGCATGGCCTGCACGCTACGCGGGGTGCAGCTCCGGCGGCCGACGATGTACGAGCTCGAGGCCGGGCTGCGCACGCTGCGGGTCCCGACGCTGGTGCTGGTCGGCGAGGAGGATGCGCCCGCGCTCGAGCCGAGCCGCTTCCTGGCGCGCACCATTCCTCACGCGACGCTGAAGGTCTTCCCGAAGACCGGCCACACCCTGCAGCTGGAGGAGCCGGACATGTTCAACGCCGCGGTGCTGGA
>DASUPA010000254.1:0-2794 GCA_036276335.1 Candidatus Methylomirabilota bacterium
GTCGAGGCCGTGGCGCCGGCGACTCGCCGCCAGCCTCGGCCGCGCAACGCCGTGAGGACGTCGGCCAGGCCACGCGCGGCCAGCGGCGCCGCCACCAGCGGAAGCAGAAAGACGAAGCGGACCCCGGAGAGGGCGAGCCAGGCGAACGGCGCGACCGTGAGCGCCGCGACGATGGGCACGCGCCGGACGTCGAGGAGCAGGATCGCGACGCAGAGTAGCCCCACCGAGGCGGCGACGGGATGGTCGCCGAGGCGCGGGCGCTGGAGCTCGCCGACCTCCTGTGTGAACCACTCGGAGCCGGCGAGCCGGAACGGCAGCGTGATGGCGTCCCAGCCATACGGGTTGACGAGCGAGGCGACGACCATCGCGCCGCCGACAGCGGTCACGAGGCGAAGCTGCGCGGGGGCCGGCGTCCCCGGGATGGCGGCGCCGCGCCAGCGCGAGAGCACGCGAAGGGCGAGGCCGCCGGCCACGAAGGCACCGAAAGGGCCCGCCGCCACGATGACGCTCGGATGGATGTTCGCCCACACGACGGTCAGCGGCACCAGGGCGTAGAGCGGGCGGCCTCGCCCGCGCAGCGCGTAGGCGTCGAGCGCGTAGAGCGTCGCCGCGATG
Source organism: Candidatus Methylomirabilota bacterium (assembly GCA_036276335.1). Lineage (GTDB taxonomy): Bacteria > Methylomirabilota > Methylomirabilia > Rokubacteriales > CSP1-6 > AR12. The sequence continues at coordinate 616 of DASUPA010000254.1, forward strand.
AACAGCATCAGCGCGACGTCCGGTCGCTCGACGAAGCGGTAGCGCATCGCGATCAGGGCGGCGAGGACGACCGTGGCGGTCACCGCGGCACGCAGCGGCTCCTGCTCCTCGCTGTCCGTTCGCGCCAGCACCGCCGTGCGCCAGAGCAACCACGCGACAACGGCCAGCAGCAGGGCCTTGAGCCCGACCACCGCCGGCACGCCTCCCGCCACGTGCGCCGCGTAGAGGATCACGCCCCACAACCACTCGGTGTTGTAGTACGGCATCGCGGTGCTCGGGTACGTGAACGGCTCGTGCGCCGGCAGTCCCGCGGCGGTGACCAGGGCACGTCCGTGGGCCAGGTGGGTCCAGACGTCGGAATCGGTGATGTGGCTGAGGCCGAGCAGGAAGCCCGTGGCCACGACGACGGCCCCGCAGAGCGCACGAGCGAGAGCCACACCCAATTCTAATTGACAAGGGCGCCTGGCTTGGCCAGAGTTTCGCCGTCATGACGGTCTTTTACCGGCAGCGGCCGGGCTGGCGGTTCCCTACCGCCGTCCGGGCGGATGGTGTCTGGATCTGGGACGCGGATGGCCGACGCCTCCTCGACGCCGCCGGGGGCGCGCTCGTCGTCAACGTCGGTCACGGCGTCGCCGAGATCGCCGAGGCCATCGCCGAGCAGGCACGGACGCTGCCCTACGTGCACGGCAGCGAGCTCACCTCGGAGCCGATGGAGCGCCTGGCGAAGGAGCTGGCCCGCCGCGCGCCCGTCGACGACGCCCGCCTCTACCTGGTGTCCGGCGGCTCGGAGGCCACGGAGACCGCCATCAAGCTCGCTCGCCAGTATCACGTCGCGCGCGGCGACGACGGCCGCTACAAGGTGGTGGCGCGGTGGCCGTCGTACCACGGGTGCTCGGTCGGCGCACTCGCCGTGTCCGGCCGGCCCACGCTGCGCGCGGGGTTCGAGCCGCTGTTGCCCACGATGCCGTTCGTGCCCGCGCCGTATCCCTACCGGTGCGAGCTTCCCGGCTGCGGGAAAACGTGCACGCTCGCGTGCGCGGAGGCCCTCGACGAGATCATCCGCCGGGAAGGCGCGGGCAGCGTCGCCGCGTTCATCGCCGAGCCCGTGGTGGGCGCCTCCGCCGGCGCGGTCGTGCCGTCCGCCGACTACTACCGCGTCGTCCGGGAGACGTGCGACCGCCACGGCGTGCTGTTCATTGCCGACGAGGTGATGACCGGCATGGGCCGCACGGGACGGTGGTTCGCCATGGAGCACTGGGGCGTGAACCCGGACATTCTCACGACCGGGAAAGGCGTCACCAGCGGCTACGTGCCGGGTGGTGCCGTGCTCGCGAGCGGCGAGGTCGTGGACACCGTCCAGGCGGCGGGGGGCTTCCACCACGGGTTCACCTACAGTCATCACCCCGTCGTCGCCGCGACCGGCCTGGCTGTCATCCACTACCTCGAACGTCACGATCTCGTGGCCCGGGCCGGCGTGACCGGGCGTCACCTGCTCCGCCGGCTCGGCGGGCTCGCCGATCTTCCGGCCGTCGGCGAGGTGCGTGGTCTCGGACTCATGGCCGCCGTGGAGATCGTCGCGGACCGCGGAACCAGGGCGCCGTATCCGCCGGCGGCCCGGATGGGGCAGCGTATCCAGGCGGAAGCCCTCGCACGTGGTGTCATCGTCTACGCGTCCGGAGGTCAGGCGTCCGGCGCGGGTGACCTTCTCCTTCTGGGCCCGCCACTGACGATCTCGACGACGGAGGTCGACATGGCGGTGGACGTCCTCGGCGACGCGATTGCTGCCGCGACGCGAGGGTGACGCCCGGTGTGAAGGCGCATTCCCAGCGTCACCCCTCGGTTGTCCGTTCCGGTCCCTGAGGTACCGATTCGCCCAGTCCTGATCGTCAGTTGTCACGCACGTCGGGCATGGCACTCAGCTTGCTCTGAACCACTGTCCGTGAGCTCCGGGCGGATGTCACTGCTCTCTCCTCCGTCGCTGGCCGAGGCATGCCTGTATCTCCGGCACAACGGGCTCCGGCGGTCTCTGACGAAGTTCCTCGCGGGCTATGTCGCCGGGCGGCAGAGCTGGCACGTCACGCTGGAGGACATTCGCCACGACACGGACCGCCCGCTGCCGGACGACGGTGTCGAGCTGCGGTCCGCGCGGCTCGACGATCTCCCTCGCATGCACCGGTTC
>DASUPA010000255.1:0-18919 GCA_036276335.1 Candidatus Methylomirabilota bacterium
TGCGTGCCGCTGGCCCGGATGCGGCTGGCGGTGCCACGCGGGGAGGCACGGCCGTGAGCCGCCCGCTCGTCGACATCCGCCTCGAGTCGCTGAGCACGCGCGGCGGCGTGCCGCCGGGACTCGCGCACGTCAGCGTCCACGTGCGCTACGGCGAGTTCTTCACGTTCCTCGGCCCGCCCCATTCGGGTAAGACCGATGTGCTGCGCGCGGTGGCCGGCTTCATGCCCGTCACCGCCGGCCGCGTGCTCGTGGACGGGCAGGACATCGCCGGCCGTCCGCCCGGCGCCCGGTCCGTCGGCTACGTCTTCCAGGAGGGTGCGCTCTGGCCGCACCTCACCGTCCGCGAGCACGTCGCGTTCGGCCTCGAGATGCAGGGGATGGCGGCGGCTGAGATCGAGCGACGGGTCGTGACGGTGCTGGGGCGTCTCGGCCTGAGCGACCTCGGCGACCGGCGTCCGCCCGAGCTCAACATCGAGGGCCGGCGGCGGCTCGCGCTGGCCCGGGCGCTCGCGCCGGAGCCGCACGTGCTGCTCCTGGACGAGCCGCTCGCGCACCTCGATCCCATCGCGCGGAAGACCCTGCGCATCGAGCTGGCCAAGCTCCACCGGGATCTCGCCGTCACCACCCTCCACGCCACGCGCGACGCGGCCGACGCCCTCGCGCTGTCCGATCGCCTCGCCGTCATGCACGCCGGGCGGGTGGAGCAGCTGGGCGAGCCACCCGATGTCTATCAACACCCCCGCAGCCGCGCCGTGGCCGAGGCGCTCGGGCCGGCGAACTTCCTGCCGGTGCGGGTGGTGGAGGTCCGCGAGCTGGGGGTGGTCGTGGAGACCGAGGGAGGGCACCGCGTGCCCGTGGCCGGCATCGCGCAGTACACCGTCGGCAGCCGCGGCCTGCTCGTCCTGCGGCCGGAGATCCTGTCGCTGACCGACGCCGCCATGGCGCGTGGGCCGGGTCTCCCGGGTACCGTCACGCTCCGGGTGTTCGAGGGCGCCCGCCAGCTCTACGAGGTCGACATCGGCGGCGCGGACCCGGTGCGCGTGGAGCTTCCCGCGCAGCACGAGAGCCGGCTCTTCCGCCTCGGCGAGCGCGTCCGGGTCGAGCTCAGCAGCGACACGTCAGTCCTGGTCCCCGACACGTGACCAGATGCGTTTCGAGGGGCGCCCGGGCTCTGCGGGGAGTCCCGACCCGCCCAGGGAGCATGGGGGGCGCTCGGAGCTAGAGCGAGTAGGTCTTGTCCTGCTCGACGATCGACACGCGCGCCGGATCGATGCGCGACAGCTCGTCGGCGATCTCGTCGTAGAACTGCGGCTTGATGTGGTAGATCCAGACCGGCACGCCGGGCGGCAGCTTCGGAAGCTCGGCCGCGATGCGCTCGGGCGTCATGTGATACGCCACGTCGGCCAGCGCGGCCAGCCGGTTCGGATACGCGCACTCGAGGATGATCGCGCGCAGTCCCCGGAGGCCGCGCGCCGCCTTCCAGATCGCCTCCGTGGGACCGGTGTCGCCGGAGAAGACGAAGCCGGTGCTGCCGTCGTGGACGATGAAGCCGCTGGTCGGCACGCTGTGATTGACGGCCACCGGCGTCACCCAGAGGTCGCCGAGGCGCTGCTCGGCGTCCTCGACCAGCGTCCGGTACTTCATGACCGGCGCTCCGGTCGGGATCTGCGCGAAGTCGGGCCAGCCGACGTTGTTGAAGACGCCGCCGCGCAACGCGTCGAGCACCGGCGCCACGCCCGCGATGGTGAGCGGTTCCCGCGCCTCGCCGGCGAAGGCGATCGTCTCGGTCAGGAACGCGAGACCGACCACGTGATCCAGGTGCGCGTGCGAGATCAGCGCGTGCTGGATCAGGCGCTGCTCGGCGCAGGTGAGGGCACCGCCCACGGTGCCGGCGTCAACCAGGATCCGCTCGTTGACGAGAAACGCGGTAGGGCGCTGACCGAGTCCTTCGGCTCCATAGGCGCCGAGCACTCGTATCTTCATTAGCGACGGATACTAGCATACATTGTCGGGGATGGCCGTACGCTGGGCGTGGATCTGGTCGGTCACGCGCAAGCATCTCGCGGGCCTCCTTGCCGGCCTCGCCATCCTCGTCCTGGTCCAGTTCGCGCTGCTCGACGGGCTCGAGCACTGGTCGCTGGCGACGCTGTTCGAGTGGCGGGGGCCGCGTCCCGCGGCCGCCCCGATCGTGATCGTGACGGTGGACGAGTCGACGTTCGCCGAGCTCAACCTCCAGTGGCCGTTCCCGCGGGCGGTGCACGGCGAGCTGATCGCGAGGATCGCGGCCGGCAAGCCGCTCGCGATCGGCGTCGACCTGATCTTCGACACCCCCTCGCTGCGCGGCCCGGAGGACGACGAGGCGCTCGGCGCCGCGGTGGCCGCGGCCGGCAACGTCGTGCTCGGCGCCGCCGTGGCCGAGGACCTCCAGGTGGTGCCGGGACTCGACATGGTCTACGAGCGCGCCACGCTGAACCAGCCGATCGAGGTCATCCGCCGCGGCGCGGCCGCCGTCGCGCCCGTCAACATGCTGCGGGAGCAGGGCGGCCAGATCCGGAAGGCCGTCGTGCGCATGCCGATGGCCGACGAGTGGCTGCTCGGCTTCGACGCGCAGCTGCACGCGCTGGTCGCCCGCGCCGGCCTGTCGGTCGCGCCGCTGCCGACGACCCCGACCGTGCTGATCAACTTCCGGGGCGGCCCGAACACCTACCCGTGGATCTCCTACTACCAGGTGATCCGGGGCGAGGTCCCGTCCACGGTCTTCGCGGACAAGATCGTGCTGATCGGACCGACGTCGGAGATCCTGCACGACCAGTTCCCGACCGCCTTCGCGCGCGGCGGCGACATGCCCGGCGTCGAGGTCCACGCCAACGCGCTCGAGACCCTCATCCGCGGCAACCCGATCCGCGAGGTGCCGCCCGGCGTGTCCACGGCCGTGGCGATGGCGGCCGCCCTGCTCGGCGCGGTGCTGGTGGTGCGACTGCACGCCTTCCGTGCGCTGGTGGCCGCGGTCGGCGTGTGGGCCGTCCTCGTGGTCGCCGCGTACGCGGGCTTCGCGCTGCTGGACGCCTGGATCCGCGGCATGGCCGGCTCGATCGGGCTCGTGCTCGGCTACGGGGCCACCGTCATCGAGCACTTCGTGCGCGAGCAGCGCGAGCGGCGGCGCCTGTCGCAGTTCTTCTCGCCCGACGTGGTGCGCGAGGTCGTCCGCCACAAGGACGAGGGAAGCCTGACCACGAGCCGGCGGCTCGTCACCGTGCTGTTCTCGGACCTCCGCGGATTCACGTCGATCTCCGAGAAGCTCGAGCCCGAGCAGGTCGCCGAGATGCTGCGCGAGTACCTGTCCGAGATGACGGAGATCGTGTTCAAGCACGGCGGCACCGTCGACAAGTACATCGGCGACTGCATCATGGCGCTCTACAACGTGCCGTTCGAGGACCCGGAGCACGCCGTCAAGGCGGTGCGGACCGGGCTCGAGTTCCAGGAGCGGACCATCGCCGTCTCGCAGCGGTGGGAGGCCAAGCTCGGCGTCGCGCTCCGCAACGGCGTCGGCATCAACACGGGCGAGGCGGTGGTCGGCACCCTGGGCTCGCGGCAACGCCTCGAGTACACGGCCATCGGCGACACCATCAACCTCGGCTCGCGCCTGGAGTCCATCACGAAGGAGTACAAGACGAACATCATCATCAGCGAGTCGACCTACGAGCACGTGAAGGACCACTTCGTGACGAAGGAGCTCGGCGACGTCACCGTCAAGGGCAAGACGCGGCCGGTGAAGATCTACGCCGTGCTGCCCGACAGCATCCGCAAGCACCCGCGGGCGACGCTGGAGGCGGCGGCCACCCTGTCGGTCGCCGGCGAGGGGCGTGCCTGCCAGGTCACCACCCGCGACATCGGGGAGGGGGGCATGGCGCTCAAGGGCGTGCCCGCCGACTGGCGCGTCGGGCAGCGGGTCCAGGTCCGCTGCGAGGGCGGGGCGCTGCCGAAGCCCATCGTGGCCGACGCCTCCATCGCCTGGCGTCGCGGTGACGAGGTCGGCGTCGTCTTCACCGCCCTCGACGCCGACTCGGCGCCGGCCGTCGCCGACTACGTGAGCCGCCACGGCAAGCGCTGAGTTGCCGCGACCGGACCGGCATGGTAGAACTCGCCTGAACACCACCACCGCCGCGGGAGGCGCATGAGCGCGCAAGATTTCGACTTTCCGACGATGTCCCGGGCCCTGATCCTCGGCGACAAGGACACCGTCGCCGCCAAGACGCGCGAGGGGCTCGAGCTCTCGATGGATCCCAAGGCGCTCATCTTCAAGGGGCTGATCCCCGGCATGGACGTCGTCGGCGAGAAGTTCCGCCGCAACGAGTACTACGTCCCCCAGGTGCTGCTCTCCGCCCGCGCCATGTACGCCGGCCTGGATCTGCTGAAGCCGCTCATCACGGCCGCCGCCAAGGGGGACGACTATCACGGCGTCGTCGTCATCGGGACCGCGCAGGGCGACCTCCACGACATCGGCAAGAACCTGGTGGCGATGATGCTGGAGGGGGCCGGCTTCAAGGTGGTGAACCTCGGCCGGGACGTGGCGCCGGAGAAGTTCGTGGCCGCGGTGGAGGAGCACCAGGCGAACATCGTCGGCATCTCGGCGCTGATGACGACCACCATGCCGGCCATGAAGCGGACGATCGACGCGCTGCTGAAGGCCGGCCTCCGCGAGCGCGTGAAGGTCATGGTCGGCGGCGCGCCCGTGAGCCAGGCATTCGCCGAGGAGATCGGCGCCGACGGCTACGCCAAGGACTCCACGCTCGCGGTGGTGAAGGCCAAGGCGCTGCTCGGCGTGGCGGCCGCCTCGTGAAGCCGCGCGGCTGGGAGATCCTCGAGCGGGTGCGGGCCGGCGAGACGCTGGTCTTCGACGGCGGGTACGGCACGATGCTCTTCGCCGCCGGGCTGCTGAACGGCGCCTGCCCCGAGCTCTGGAACGACACCCACGCGGACGTCGTGCGCGGGATCCACCAGGGCTACTACGACGCGGGCAGCCATCTCGTGGAGACCAACACGTTCGGCGGCACGCGGCTGAAGCTCGACGAGTACCAGCTCGGGGACCGCACGCGCGAGCTGAACGTCAAGGGCGCACGCCTGGCGCGCGCCGCCGCGCCGGGCGACCGCTACGTGGCGGGATCGATCGGCCCGACCAGCCGGCTGCCCGTCGACTACGCGCTCGATGCGGGGGTGACCGACGAGGAGTACGAGGCCACCTTCCGGGAGCAGGCCGAGGCGCTGGCCGAGGGCGGCGTGGACATCTTCGCCGTCGAGACGATGATGTTCCCGCAGGAGGCGACGGCGGCCATCCGCGCGTGCAAGGCGGTGACCGACCTGCCGGTGATGGCGACGATGTTCTTCCAGTTCGAGGAGCTCCACGACCGCGACCGGACGATGTGGGGCGAGAGCCCCGCCGACGTCGCCAAGAACCTGCTCGCGGCCGGCGCCGACGTCGTCGGCATGAACTGCGGCCGCGGGCCGGACCGCGCGATCACCATCATCCGCGAGATGCGCGGGGCGACGGACGCGCCCCTGGTGGCCTATCCCAACGCGGGACTGCCCATCACGACGGGGGACACGGTCACCTACGAGCTCGGGCCCGAGGAGATGGCGCGGGAGTACCCCGCGCTGCTGGACGCTGGCTGCAACATCGTGGGCGCGTGCTGCGGCTCCAACCCGGAGCACATCCGCCGCATCGCCGAGGTCGTGCGCCGCCGCAAGACGTGAGCCTGCCGGACTTCCAGGTTCTCGCCGACCCGCCGCTCGCCGTCGATCCCGACGAGGTCCTCCGCTTCCAGGGATACAAGCGCGGGGTCGACACGCCGTCGGCCGACGTGCGCGCCCTCTTCGACGAGGCGCTCGCCGAGGGCGCGCGCCTGATGGCGCCGCGCGCCGTCGTGCGCTGGCACCCGGTCGAGCGCCGGGGGCCGGACCGGCTCGAGGCGGGGGGCGTCGCCCTCACCATTCCGGCCATCGGTCCGCGGTGGGGCGCGGTGGAGCACGTGGCGGCGGCCGTGTGCACGATCGGCGAGGCGCTGGAGCGCCGCGTGGCCGAGCTCTGGGAGGCGCGCGAGCTGCCGCTGGCCTCGATGCTCGACAGCGTCGGGTCGGGCGCCGTCGAGAGTCTGGCCGAGTACGTGAACGACGTGCTCTGCCAGCAGGGCCTCGCCGCCGGCCTGAAGGTGACCAATCGCATCAGCCCGGGCTACGCCGACTGGGACGTCGCCGAGCAGCGCGGGCTGTTCCGGCTGTGCCCGGGCGCGCCCGCCGGCGTGACGCTGAACGAGGCGTGCGTCATGACGCCGGGCAAGTCGATCTCCCTGCTGGCTGCGGCCGGACGCGAGGCGCGCGTGGACCACTACTTCAGCCAGTGCGCACGGTGCTGGATGCGCGCCTGCGCGTATCGTCGCGCGCCCGCCGGGCGCACGGTGCATCGCTGAACGCCCGCGCCGCCGGACCGTGTATCCTCCGGACGTGACGAGCGGCACGGCGTGATCCTGCCGGCACGGCTGCCGTGGCCGATGGTCTTCCAGATCCTGGGCGTCATTGCCGCGGTCTGGCTGGTGCTCGCGACGTGGCAGATCTGGCTCCTGTTCTTCACGGCGCTGATCATCGCCGCCGCGATCCTGCCGGCCGCGCGCTGGGGCGAGCTGCGCCACATCCCGCGCGGCGTCACCGTGCTCCTCGTCTACGTCGGCGTCATCGCGCTCTTCACGCTGCTCGGACGCCTGGTCTGGCCGGCCCTCAGCGAGCAGTGGCGGCAGTTCACGGAGCAGCTGCCCAGGCTCGTCGAGAACGCCCGCGCCTGGCTCGGGAACATCGACTACTGGCTGGCGCAGTGGGGGGCCTCGCTGCCGCAGCCGAAGGCCGACAACGTCGGCGGGCTGGCCGGCTCGCTCGCCGGCACCATCCTCCCCAACGTCGTGCGGGTGACGACGGGCGCCGTGGGCGCCGTCGTCGAGGTCCTCGCGATGCTGGTCGTCGCGGCCTACCTCGTGATCGACGCGCGCGACATCGGGCACACGCTCGTCACGCTCCTGCCGCGCGAGCACCGGCCGACCGCCAGCCGGCTGGCGCCGCTCGTGCTCGACCGCATCGGCGGCTACGTGCGCGGCCAGCTCGTGTCGTCGTTCTTCGTCGGCGTCCTCATCGCCGTCGCGCTCTCGCTCCTGGGCGTGAAGTACGCGCTGCTCATCGGCTTCGTGGCGGCCGTGCTGAACATCGTGCCCTTCGTCGGCGCCACCGTGGCCGCCGTCCTGGCCGTCCTGTCCGCGCTCGGCGAGGGGATCGTGCTGGCCGCCATCGCGGTCGCGGTGATGCTGGGGTGCCAGACGATCGAGGCGAAGCTGTTCGCGCCGTACTTCGTCGGCCGGGCCACGGGCCTGCACGCCCTCGCCGTGCTCGCGGCGCTGCTGGCGGGCTTCAAGCTGGGCGGGCTCATCGGCGGCCTCGTCGCCGTGCCGCTGCTCGCGGGCGGCTGGGAGATCGTCCGGACGCTGTGGGCGGAGCCGCGCCGCCGCGACTGACATGGGCGCGCAGGCCGTCCAGATCCTCGGCGCGCTGCTGATCCTGGCCGGCTTCGTGGCGGCCCAGGCGGGGCTCCTCCGTGCGGAGTCGCGCCCCTATCTCTGGCTGAACCTCCTGGGCGCCGTCATCCTGACCGCCGACGCGTGGCGCGGGCGCCAGTGGGGGTTCGTGATGCTCGAAGGGGTCTGGGCGCTCGTCTCGGCCTGGGGGCTCGTGAGGGGCCCGCGGGTGCGCTGAGACGGCGCGCGACCGCCGCGGCTCGCCCGGCCGCGGTGGTACGATGACGTGTCATGGCGGCCGACAACGTGCTTCTCGTGGGCTTCATGGGTGCGGGGAAGTCCGTGTGCGGGCGGCTGCTGGCGCGCCGTCTGGGACGCTGCTTCATCGAGACGGACGACATGATCGTCTCGCGCGAGGGGCGTTCCATCCCGGAGATCTTTCGCGAGCGCGGCGAGGAGGCGTTCCGGCGCCTCGAGGCGGAGACGCTCGAGGCGCTGCGGCTGAAGTCCGGCGACGTGATCGCCACCGGCGGGGGGCTGCCGTGTCGCGAGGGGCGGATGGAGGCGCTGCGCGCCCTCGGCACCGTCGTCTGGCTGCGCGGCGACCTCCCCGCGCTCCTCGAGCGGGCGGGCCGCATCGGCGGCCGCCCGATGCTCGAGCGCTCGCCGGCCGAGGTGGAGGCGCTCTACCGTGCGCGGGAGCCGTACTACGCGCGGGCGCACATCACGATCGACACGGCCGGGCTCGGCGTCGACCAGGTGGTGTCCCGCGTGCTGGCGGCGCTGCGGGAGACACATGCCGCACGGGTTTAGCCGGCGGCTCCAGGCGGGCCCGCTGCTCTGCGACGGCGCCATGGGCACCGTGCTGTACGCCCGCGGCGTGGCCCTGGACGCTTGCTTCGACGTCCTCAACCTCAACGATCCGCGGCTCGTCCAGGCCGTCCACGCCGACTACATCGCCGCGGGCGCCGACTGCATCGAGACGAACACCTTCGGCGCCAACCGCTTCAAGCTGGCCGTGCACGGCCTCGAGCGCCAGGTGCACGAGATCAACCGGCGCGGCGCGCGGCTCGCCCGGGACATGCGCGAGTCCTCGGGGCGGGACGTCTGGGTGCTCGGCTCCATCGGTCCGCTCGGAAAGTACCTCGAGCCCCTCGGCACGGTGAGTGTCGACGAGGCGCGCGAGGCGTTCCGCGAGCAGGCGGAAGGGCTGCTCGAGGGCGGCGTCGACGCCTTCATCGCCGAGACCTTCTCGGACCTCGCGGAGATCGGGCTCGCCATCGAGGCGATCCGCTCGGTCACCGACCTGCCCATCGTCGCGCAGATGGCCTTCACCGACGAGGCGGTGACCTTCATGGGGCGCACGCCGGCGGAGGTCGCGCGGCACCTGCGCGGGCTCGGCGTCCAGGCCATCGGCGCCAACTGCTCGGTCGGCTCCTCGACGCTCTACGACGTGCTCGAGCGCATGCTGCCCGAGGCGGGCGGCCTGCCGCTGGCGATCCAGCCCAACGCCGGCCTGCCGAGCCGGATCGGCGAGCGTCTGATCTATCTGTCGTCGCCCTCGTACATGGCCGAGTACGCCGGGCGCATGGTGGAGGCGGGAGCCCGGCTCGTCGGCGGCTGCTGCGGGACGACGCCGCTGCACACCGCGGCGATGCGCGAGACGCTGGACCGCCTCGTGCCGGGCGCGCGGCGCGGGGAGCCGCGGGCGGTGGTGGCGCGCGCCGCGCGCCCCGCCGCCGCCGAGCGCCCGGGCGTCACCCACGTCCCGGCGCCGACGCTGCTGCAGCGGCGCCTGGACGCCGGCGAGTTCGTGGTCACGGTGGAGCTCGACCCGCCGCGCGGCCACACCGTCGACAAGCTCGTGCAGGGGGCGAAGCTCCTGAAGGAGAAGGGGGTCGAGATCGTCGACATCAACGACGGCTCGCTCGGACGCGTGCGGATGTCCGTGCTCGCGACGGCGCTGCTCGTGCGAGACGGCACCGGGCTCGACGTGAACATGCACTTCACCTGCCGCGACCGGAACCTGATGGGCATCCAGGGCGACCTGCTGGGCGCCCACGCCCTCGACATCCGCAACATCCTCGCCATGACGGGCGATCCGCCGCGCGCCGGCGACTACGCCAACGCCACCGCCGTCTTCGACGTCGACGGCGTCGGCCTGATCGAGATCCTGCGCCGCATGAACGAGGGGGTCGACGCCACCGGCAGCTCGATCGGGGAGCCGACCTTCTTCAGCGTCGGCGCCGCGCTCAATCCGGCGGCCGACGACATCGAGCGCGAGATCGACCGGATGCACCGCAAGGTGCAGGCGGGCGCGCGATGGCTGCAGACCCAGCCGGTGTACGATCTCGAGCAGCTCGACCGCTTCCTCGCCCGCGCAGGCGGGGCACCGGTCCCCGTGCTGGTGGGCATCCTGCCGCTCCACAGCTCGCGCCACGCGGAATTCCTGCACAACGAGGTGCCGGGGATTACCATCCCCGACGCCGCCCGTGCGCGGATGCGCCAGGCGGGCGAGTCGGCGCTTCGCGCCGGGATCGAGATGGCGCAGCAGCTCGTGAACGAGGTCCGCGCGCGCTACGCGGGCGCGTACCTCATGCCCTCGTTCGGTCGGTTCGAGGTCGTGGCGGAGGTGCTCGATGTCCTCCACTGACAGCACGGCGCTCGCCGCCCTCGGCGTGCGCGAGATGGCGGCGCGGGTCCGGGCGGGCGAGGTGACGGCGACGGCGGTCGTCGAGGCGTGCCTGGCGGCGGTCCACCGGCTCGAGCCGGCGCTGGCGGCCTGGGCGCATCTCGACGCCGAGGGGGCCCGCGCCGCCGCGCGCGCGCTCGACGCGGCGCCGCGGACCGGGGCCGGCGGCGCGCTGCGCGGCGTGCCGGTCGGAGTCAAGGACATCTTCCACGTGCAGGGCATGCCGACGACCGCCGGCTCGCGTCCCTTCGCCCATTCTCGCCCGTCCCGGGACGCCACGTCGGTGGCGCGCCTGCGCGCCGCCGGCGCGGTCATCCTCGGCAAGACGCACACGACGGAGTTCGCGTTCCGCGACGCGGGCCCGACGCGGAACCCGTGGAATCCGCGCCACACGCCGGGCGGGTCGTCGTCGGGCTCGGCGGCCGCGGTGGCCGCGCGCATGGTGCCGGCGGCGCTCGGCACGCAGACGGTCGGCTCGGTGCTGCGGCCCGCGGCCTACTGCGGCGTCGTGGGCTTCAAGCCGACGCACGGGCTGGTCCCGGCCGACGGCGTCATCCCGCTCGCCTGGTCGCTCGACCACGTCGGTGTCTTCGCGCGCTCGGTGGCCGACGTGGCCGTCCTGCTCGGTGTGCTGAGCGGCCGCGGCCTCGATCCCGTGCCGATCGGCGCGCCGAACCTGGCGCTGGCGCCGGAGCTGCTCGAGCGCGCGACGCCCGAGCTCGCGGCCCACGTCCGGTCACAGGCCGAGCGCTTCGCCGCCGCGGGGGCGAAGGTGACGGAGGTCAGGCTGCCGCCCGAGTTCGCGGCGCTGCACGCCGCCGGCCAGCGCGTGCTCGAGGCGGAGGCGGCCGCCTATCACCGCGAGACGTTCGCGGCGCACGAGAAGGACTACGGACCCGCCATCGCGGAGACGATCCGCGTCGGCCTGGGGCACACCGCCGTCGACTACGTGGCCGCCAACCGCGCGCGCCTGGCCTTCCGCGAGGCGGTGATGCCGCTGCTCGCCACGCACGACGCGCTGCTGTCGCCGACGGCGCCCTCGACGGCGCCCGAGGGCCTGGCCTTCACGGGCGATGCCTCGCTGTGCGCGCCGTGGTCGTCGGCCGGCGTCCCCTCGGTGAGTCTGCCGAGCGGGCTCAGCCCGACCTCGGGGCTGCCGCTGGCCGTGCAGCTGGTGCAGGCGGCGGGGGCGGAGGCCCGGCTCCTCGGCGTCGCGGCCTGGTGCGAGCGCGTGCTGGGGCCGATGCCGGCGCCGCCGAACGCCTGATGCTCGACCTCAAGATCGAGGGCGCGACCGTGCTCGACGGCACCGGCGCGCAGGGCAACCGCACCGACGTCGGCGTGCGCGACGAGACGATCGTCGCCGTCGGCGACCTCAGCCGCGAGCACGCCGGCACGACGCTGAACGCGTCGGGGAAGGTCCTCGCGCCGGGGTTCATCGACATGCATTCGCACTCGGACTGGCGGCTCTGGGCCAACCGGCGCGCCGAGTCGAAGATCCGCCAGGGGGTCACCACCGAGGTGGTCGGCAACTGCGGCTTCTCGCCGGCGCCGGTGACGCCGGCGTTCCGCGAGGACCTGCGCGGATTCGCGCTCTACGTGCCGCCCGGGATGGACTTCACGTGGCCGAGCTTCGGCGCCTACCTGCGCGCCTTCGACGCCGACGGCACGGCGCTCAACGTCGTCCACCTGGTCGGCCACGGGACGCTGCGCATCGCCGCCATGGGCTTCGCGCGGCGCGCGCCGACGGCGGCCGAGCTCGCCACCATGCAGCGGCTCATGGGCGCCGCCATCGACGACGGCGCCTGGGGCCTCTCGACCGGGCTCATCTACGCGCCCGGCTCGTACGCGACGACCGAGGAGATCGTCGAGGTCGCGCGCGTGGCGGGCGGGCAGGGTGGATTCTACGCGAGCCACATCCGCGGCGAGGGTGCGACGCTCCTCGACGCCGTCGCCGAGGCGATCCGCGTCGGCCGCGACGGCGGCCTGCCGGTGCAGGTGAGCCACGTGAAGGCCGCCGGGCGTCCGAACTGGGGCAAGGTGGCGCGCGCGCTCGGGCTGATCGACGCCGCGCGCGCCGAGGGCCTGGACGTCGCCGCCGACGTCTACCCGTACACGGCGTCCAGCACCACGCTCCGCACGCTGCTGCCGGACTGGGCCCTCGAGGGCGGCGTGGACGCGATGATCGCGCGCCTGGCCGACGCCGAGGTACGGGCGCGGATCCGCAAGGAGCTGGAGACGCCGGGAACCGGCCAGGGCCTCCTCGACCGCATCGGCTGGGAAAACGTGATGGTCTCGTACTGCGCGCGCCGCAAGGACGCCGAGGGCAAGCGGTTGTCGGAGATTGCCGCCGCGCGCGGCATGGACCCGCTCGACGCGGCCCTCGAGCTGATCGTCGACGAGGGGGGCAAGGCCTACATGATCCTGTTCCAGCTCGACGAGGCCGACCTGCGCCGCGCGCTCGTCCATCCCCACGTCATGATCGGCTCGGACGGCTCCGCCCTGGCGCCCTACGGCCCGCTCGGCGAGGGCAAGCCGCACCCGCGCAGCTACGGGACCTTCCCGCGCGTGCTCGGCGAGTCCGCGCGGGAGCAGCGGGTGCTGTCGCTGCCCCAGGCCGTCCACAAGATGACGGGCATGCCGGCGCGCCGGCTGCGACTCAAGGACCGCGGCGTCATCCGCGCGGGCGCCCGGGCGGATCTCGTCGTCTTCGACGCCCGGCGCATCGCGGACGTCGCCACCTACCAGGACCCGCACCGCTATCCCGCGGGTATCGAACACGTGCTCGTGAACGGTCGCTTCGTGATCAAGCACGGCGAGCACACGGGTAGCCTGCCGGGCCGGGTCCTGACTCCGCCGTAGCGCCGTGCGGAAGGCCGTGCGCGTCGTCGACCTCTTCACGCCGCTCGGCGCCGCGGACTCGCTGGAGGCGGGGCTCGCGCAGACGCTCAGGCGCCTCGTCGCGCTGGCCCGGGCCGCGGCCGGCGTCATCGTCTTCCGTCCGCCGCGCGGGGCGCTGCGCGTCGTCGCCGCAGCCGGGCCGGCGTCGAGGATCCGTCCGCTGCGCGCGATCCTCCTGGACGGGGTGCGGGCTCCCCGCGACGTGCGCCTGATGCCGCTCGGCGCGGCCGGCCGGCGGGTCGGCGAGCTGGCGCTGCTCGGCCGGCCCGGGCGGCCACGGCCGGCGCTGCCGCCCGGCCTGGCGCGGGACCTCGGCGCCGCGCTGGAGCAGGCATGGCACGTCCACCGCCGCGCGCGGCGGCTCGCCGTGCTGGATGACCTCACGCGGCTGCTGGTGGCCAGTCCCTCGCTGGACGACGTGTTCCGCGTGTTCGCCGAGCATCTCGCCCGGCTGGTCGCGTTCGACTCCGTGGCCGCCTCGCTGCTCGATCGCGAGCGCGACGAGCTGCACGTGATCGACGTGGTCACGCGCGGGCTGCCCGGCGTCGTGCCCCGCGACAACCGGACGCCGGTGGAGCAGACGCTCGTCGCCGAGGTCATCGCCGCCGGCGCGCCCCTGCGCGTGGACGACCTCGAGGACGCCGCGGTGCCGGACGCGAGCCGGGCGCGGCTGACCGCGCACGGCTGGCGGTCCGCGCTGCTGGTCCCGCTCGTGAGCCGGGACGGGGTGTTCGGCGCCGTCAGCCTGGTGGCCGCCCGCCGCGCGGCCTTCGACGCGCACGACGTCGAGAGCGCGGCCGAGCTGGCGCGTCCGCTCGCCTCCGCCATCGAGCAGCGTCGGCTGCTCGACGAGAGCCGCCGCCGCGCGGAGGAGCTGGCGGCGCTCTACGCGACGAGCCAGCTCATCACCTCCCGCCTCGACACGACCTCCGTGCTCGACCGCATCGCGCGCTCCGTGACGTCGCTGATCGGCAGCACCGGGTGCGGTATCGGGCTGCTCGAGCCCGGCCAGGGCCGCCTGGTGCACGCGGCCGCCCACGGCTACAAGAGCGACGAGTGGCGCGCCCTCGCGCTGCCGGTGGGCGAGGGGCTCATGGGGCGCTGCGCCGAGACGGAGGCGCCGCTGCGCGTCGACGACGTGCGGCGGGATCCGCGCTCCGCGCGCCGGGACGTCGACGAGCGCGAGGGCATCCGGTCCATGCTGTGCGTCCCCCTGCGCGTGGGCGGCAAGCTGCTCGGGGTGATCTCCGCGTTCTCGACCCGCCCGGCGGCCTTCAGCGCGCATCACCAGCGGGTACTGGAGGCGTTCGCGGAGCAGGCAGGCATCGCCGTGCAGAACGCGCAGCTGTTCGAGGACAGCGTGCTGCGCGCGCGAGAGACGCGGGCGCTGCTCGCGGCCGGGCGCGCCGTCAGCGCCAGCCTCGACCGTGACCGGACGATCGCCGTCATCATGGAGCAGGCCCGCGCCGTGCTCGGGGTGCACTCCTGCGGCATCATGATGCTCGATCCCCAGACCCGCATCATGTCCCTGGTGGCGAGCCTCGACGTCCCGCAGGAGATGATGTCGAACGTCCGCGTCAGGGAGGGCCAGGGCATCAGCGGCATGGCCATCGCGGAGATGCGGCCGATGCAGAGCGCGGACCTGTGGTCCGATCCGCGCGCGCAGAACCCGCAGCTGTCGCGCACGACCGGGTTCCGCTCGATCCTCGCGGCCCCGCTCCGCGTCGGCACCAAGGCGATTGGGGCCCTCATCGTCCTCCGGAAGGACGTCCACGTCTTCACGCCGGCGGAGGAGGAGCTGCTGCTCGCCCTGGCCGACCAGGCCGCCATCGCCATGGAGCACGCGCGGCTCTACGAGAACCTCGAGGCGGTGGTGACCGAGAGGACACGCGAGCTGGACCGGCAGCGGCAATTCGTGGAGGTCGTGCTGGAGACGCTGCCGCTTGGCGTCTTCGTGCTCGACGGTGCCCTGCGCGTGGCGCGCGCCAACCGCGAGGGCGCGCGGACGCTCGCGTGCGAGGTCCGCACCGGCCGCCGGCTCGACGAGGTGCTGCCGCCGGCCGTGGCCGCCGGCGTCGAGGGCTTCGTCCGGAGCGCGGTCGAGCGCGGCACGGTCGACGTCGTGGAGCACGAGCTCGGGAGCGGGGCCGAGGCGAAGATGCTTCGCTTCACGGCGGCCCCGCTCGAGGTCGGCGGGGACGAGGGCGGCCACGTCGTGCTGCTGGTGGAGGACGTCACGCGCGCCAAGCAGCTCGAGCGCCAGATGCTGCTCACGGAGCGGCTGACCACGGCCGGCCGCCTGGCCTCCGGCGTGGCGCACGAGCTCAACAACCCGCTGGCGACCATCGCCGGCTGCGCGGAGTCGCTGGCGTCGCGGCTGGCGGAGGACCCGCTCGCGGGGCGCCCGGAGCTCGCGGACTTCCGCGGCTACCTCACCCTCATCGAGGAGGAGGTCTTCCGCTGCAAGGAGATCACCGGGAGCCTGCTGCAGTTCGTCCGCGAGCCGGGCGATCGCCGCGCGGAGACGGACGTGAACGCGCTGGTGCACAAGACGATCGAGCTGCTGTCGCACCAGTCGCGGTTCGCCGACAGCCGGTTCGCGACGGATCTCGACCCCGAGATGCCGTGGCTGGTCGTGAACGAGGGCCAGTTCCGGCAGGTCTTCCTCGGCATCGCCTCCAACGGCCTCGAGGCGATGGACGGACGGGGCCGCCTCACCATCCGGACGCGCCGGGCGCGGAAGGAGGCCTACGTGGAGTTCGCCGACGAGGGGCCCGGCATCCCCGACGACGTGCTGGCCCGGATCTTCGACCCCTTCTTCACCACCAAGCCGCCGGGGCAGGGCACCGGGCTCGGCCTGGCCATCGCGCAGTCCATCGTGGCCGACCACGGTGGGCGTATCGAGGTGGAGTCGCGGCTAGGCACCGGCACGGTCTTCAGGGTAGTGTTGCCCGCATGACCAGGCTCATCCGGGTGCTCGTGGCCGACGACGAGACGAAGCTGCGCGAGCTGATGGTGCGCGAGCTGGCGCGCAAGGGGCACGACGTCGAGGGCGTGGGCGACGGCGAGGCGGCGGTGGCCGCGCTCCGCGACCGGGAGTACGACGTCGTCATCCTCGACATGAAGATGCCGCGCAAGGAAGGCATCGAGGTGCTGCGCGAGCTCCAGTCGTTCCCCGAGCATCCGCAGGTGGTCGTGATGACGGGATTCCAGGAGGTCGCCACGGCCGTCGAGGCGATGAAGCTCGGCGCCTACGACTACCTGACCAAGCCGACGAAGATCGAGGAGCTGGACATCATCATCCGCAAGGCGGCGGAGAAGGGCCAGCTCATCCGCGACAACGTCGCCCTCCGCGCGCACGCACCCGGGGCCGAGCCGTACGGCGGCATCCTCACGCGCAGCCCGAAGATGCAGGAGGTGCTCCGGATCGTGGAGCGCGTGGCGCCGACGGACTCGTCGGTGCTCATCCTGGGCGAGAGCGGCACGGGCAAGGAGCTGGTGGCCCGGGCCATCCACGAGCGGTCCGCCCGGGCGGCGCGGCCGTTCGTGCCGATCCACTGCGGCGCCCTGCCGCGCGAGGTGCTCGAGTCCGAGCTGTTCGGTCACGAGAAGGGCGCCTTCACCGGCGCCGTCGCCGCGAAGCCAGGCCTGGTCGACCTCGCCGACGGCGGCACGCTCTTCCTCGACGAGATCGGCGAGATGGAGCCCGACAGCCAGGTCAAGCTGCTGCGCGCGCTCGAGACGGGCATGTTCTTCCGCGTCGGCGGGACGCGCGCCCGCAGCGTGGACATCCGGATCGTCGCGGCCACGAACCGGGACCTCGGCGAGGCGATGCGCGCGGGGGAGTTCCGGCAGGACCTCTACTACCGCATCAACACGATCACCGTGACGCTGCCACCGCTGCGCGAGCGCCGCGAGGACGTGCCGCTGCTGGCGCAGCACTTCGTGGAGGCGAAGGCAGCGTACGGCCCCAAGCGGCTGGTCCCCGCGACGCTGGCCGCGCTGGAGGCCTACTCGTGGCCGGGCAACGTGCGGGAGCTGCTGCACGCCATCGAGCGCGGCGCGATCCTCTCGAAAGGCGAGGAGATCGAGCCGGGCGACCTGCCGCCCGAGGTGCTCGGTGCGGCGCCGGCGGCGGCCACGCCCGCCGGCAGTCTCGAGTCCATGGAGCGCTCGCACATCGTCGCCACCCTCCGCCAGGTCAACGGCCACCGCGGGAAGGCGGCCGCGCTGCTCGGCATCGATCCGAAGACGCTCTACCGGAAGATCATCGGCTACCAGATCCGGCCGGAGGAGTTCCGCTGAGTCGGGTCGTGTGACGTTTTGTTCGGGCGTTCTGCCCGAGCACCTCCGTGCGGCCGCGTCCTCCCGTGCTCGTCTCCCAGCGTCGCCGCGCACTTGGACGCGGCCGGCGTGTGGCATCCACCTTGCTCTCTCCGCCCCGGCTTCGGCCGCATCAACCTCGAAGGAGAAGCAATGAATCGAGTGCTCGTGATCGATCCGGACCGCGCGGCGACCCAGGCCCTGGGCCTCGCCTGTCTCGAGCGTGACCTGGGCGTGGTGATCGCGGAGAACGTCTGTGAGGGGGTGCGGATCCTGCTCGGCACGCCCGTGGACCTCATCGTCGTCGACTCGGCCGAGATGCGCCTGACCGCCCGCGAGATGGCGACCCTCTTCGAGCGGGTCGCGCCGCGCGTGCCGGTGGTGGTGGCCATGAAGTCGCCGGCCGCGCTCGACCAGCGCGTGACGTTCGAGCTGGCCGGCCTCCCCGTCGTGACCAAGCCCATCGTCGTGGAAGACCTCCTGCACAAGGTGACGCCCGCTCGATGAGCGCTCGCTCGGTGCTGGCGCTGCTGCTCGCGGTGCTCCTGGCGGTGTCCGCGATCGAGCTGTCGACGTGGGTGCTGGGACGCGCGGTCTCGGCGATCGTGCCGTCGGCGTCCGTGAGCGAGGTCAACGCCGAGATGCCGCACGCGCCGGAGGTGGACGCGCCGGCGCCCGGGGCCGTCCCCGCGCTCACCTGGTAGGTCGCCCTGCCCTCCCCTGGTCGTCGCGCTCGCTGCGGTGGTTGCGCCTCCGCGAACCGCGTGTAAACTTTTACTGTCGCGACCGACGATCGGTCAGACCTCGCCCCCGACGTAGAACGGACTCTTCCGGTTCGCGGGGCGTGCAGACAGCGGAAGAGAGTTCGGGGGAAAGTCTATGGCGTCCAAGCTGTACGTCGGCGGTCTTGCGTACTCCACCACGAGTGAGGGGCTGCGGGAGTTCTTCGCCCAGAGCGGCAACGTGCTTTCGGCCACGGTGATCACCGACCGCTTCTCCGGTCAGTCGCGCGGATTCGGCTTCGTCGAGATGAACTCGGCCGAGGACGCCCAGAACGCGATCTCCCAGCTCAATGGACGCGAGCTGGACGGTCGCCGCATCACCGTCGAGATCTCCAACCCGCAGGCGCCGCGCACGGGCGGTGGCGGCGGTGGACGTCCGGGCGGGGGACGTCCCGGTGGCGGCCGGCCCGGCGGGGGCGGCGGTCGCGAGAGCGGCTACGCGCACCGGCCGTCCAAGCCCGTGAAGTGGTAGCGTCCTAGCCCACGCAAGCTCGAAGGGCCGGTCCTCCGGGGCCGGCCCTTCGCATGTCCAGCGTCACCCGAGAAGCGACACCGCTGCGCCCGGTCCACGAACGTTCGTCGGGGGCCCATGTCGGGGTGTGGGGGCCATGTCGGGGCCCGGCCACATGGGCGAGATCGAGAGCGCCACGGCTTTGCCGGGGCGCGACGAG
>DASUPA010000256.1:0-8488 GCA_036276335.1 Candidatus Methylomirabilota bacterium
CCGCGAGTCCTGATGGAGATGCTGCAGGACGGCGACCGTGAATGTTCGAGGCGCGCGTGATGAAGGCGATGCTGAGGATGCAAGGGATCGACACCTCGGCATTGAGGGCGGCATACGGAGAACGGCGAGTCGGGGTCGACACGGAGCGCCGTGAGAGAGCCCACGATGCGGCCTCCGAGCCGCGGGAACGACACACGAGGCGACAATGAGGGTGCTGGTGACTGGCTCGAGCGGCTTGATCGGCTCCGAGATCGTGAGCTTCTTCGACACGCATGCGGAGGCCGTGGTCGGCGTCGACAACAACATGCGGGCCGATTTCTTCGGGATCGAAGGGGACACTGGCTGGAACCTCCAGCGTCTGCGCCACACCACCCGACACTTCCGGCACCACGACCTGGACGTGCGCGACCGGGCGGGCCTCACCGCCGTGTTCAAGGAGGAGGGGCCGTTTCATCTCATCGTCCACTGCGCCGCCCAGCCGAGCCATGACCTGGCCGCGAAGCGGCCCCTGGACGATTTCGATGTGAACGCCGTCGGGACGCTGAACCTGCTCGAGAGCACGAGACTGCTGAGTCCGGAGGCGGTCTTCGTCCTGATGTCCACGAACAAGGTCTATGGGGACGCGCCCAACGAGCTGCCGCTGGTCGAGCTGCCCCTGCGGTGGGACTACGCCAGGAGTCAGGATCACGACGGCATCACCGAGGAGATGCGCATCGACCGCTCGAAGCATTCCGTCTTCGGCGCCAGCAAGGTGGCGGCGGACGTCATGACGCAGGAGTACGGCAGGTATTTCGGCATGCGTACCGTCTGCCTGCGCGGCGGGTGCCTGACCGGCCCCAACCATTCGGGGGTCGAGCTGCACGGATTCCTCTCGTATCTCGTCAAGACGCAGCTGCAGGGACGCGCCTACCGGATCTTCGGGTACAAGGGCAAGCAGGTCCGGGACAATATCCACAGCTACGATGTCGCGTCTCTGATCGAGGCCATCGCCCGGAATCCCCGCGGCGGCGAGGTGTACAACCTCGGCGGCGGGCGGCAGAACTCCTGCTCGATCCTCGAGGCGTTCGACAGGGTCGCGCAGCTCACCGGGAAGACGATGCGCTACGAGTACGTCGACGCCCCGCGCGAGGGGGATCACATCTGTTACATCAGCAACCTGGCCCGCCTGCACCGGCATTACCCGGACTGGACGATCACCAGATCGCTGGACGACATCCTCGAGGAGATCATCGACGCGTGGGAGGCACGGCTCTAGCTGAGAGCCGGAGCACCCCGACGGGCGAGTATGTGGCCGCGATGGGCCACGCCTTGAGGTACTCTCGATCCGCACATGCCTCGCTACCCCGTGCTCGTGGCAGCGCTGCTGGCCGCGTTGACGGTGAGTCTCGTCGTGACGATCCAGCTGGTGGACCCCGTGCTGGCCGACGTCCTGACGCGCGAGGACGGCGTCGTCGAGTGGCTGCAGGTGGGGCTCTTCGCCGTGGCGGCGGTCCTGGCGCTCCGGGGCGCGTGGACCACCGTGAAGGCGGGCGGCTCTCCGGTCCTCGAGATCCTCCTGACCGCCTTGCTGGGCGGCCTGATCATCGGCGAGATCGACCTCGACCGGCTCGTCTTCGGGCGGAAGATCATCTACACCCGCTTCCTCGTCGACGAGGCGGTCTGGCTCGGCTGGCGCGCGCTCGCGGCGGCCGTCATGGCCGGAGTGCCGGCCGCGCTCGTGCTCTATGCCCTGCGCCAGCGCGCCGAGCTTGTCGCGGCGGGGTATCGCGCCCTCGCGGAACCGTCGGGCCGTGTCCTGCTGGCCGGTCTCGTGATCTTCGCGCTGACCGAGACGCTCGAGCGGCCGCTGGGCCGGATCCCGGGCCTGCCCCGCTACATGGTCGAGGAGGTCCTGGAGCTCATCGCCGCCATCTGCCTCTGCGTGGCGCTGTCCGCGCGCGCCGGGGAGGCGAGGCGCCGCGCCGGGGGTTAGCCGCCGAGGTACGCGGCGCGCACGTGATCGTCGTGCAGCAGATCGCGTGCGGGGCCGTGGAGGACGATCCGCCCGGTCTCCATGACGTACCCGCGGTCGGCCATCCGGAGCGCGAGGTACGCGTTCTGCTCCACCATCAGCACGGTCGTCCCCCCGCGGCGGATCTCCGCGATGATCGCGAACGTCGTCTCGACCACCGTCGGCGCCAGCCCGAGCGACGGCTCGTCGAAGAGGATCAGGCGCGGGCGGGCCATGAGGGCGCGGCCGATGGCGAGCATCTGCTGCTCGCCGCCCGACAGCGTCCCGGCCGCCTGGCGACGGCGCTCGGCGAGGATGGGGAAGTGGGCGCAGACGCGATCGAGATCCTCGGCGACGGCCGTCCGATCGCGGCGGACGTAGGCGCCCATCGCGAGATTCTCCTCCACGGTCAGGTGCGGGAAGACGCGGCGACCTTCCGGACAGTGCGCGATGCCGGCGCGCAGGATCGCCGACGGCTCCAGGCCGTGGATGTCGCGGCCGCCGAACACGATGCGCCCGGCGCGCGCGCGGAGCAGCCCCGAGATCGCCCGGAGCGTCGACGACTTGCCGGCGCCGTTGGCGCCGAGCAGGCAGACCAGCTCGCCCTCCTGGACCTCGAGATCCAGCCCGCGCAGCGCCTCGATCGGGCCGTAGCCGGCCCGCAGCCCTTCAAGCCGGAGCACTCGAGGATCCGAGGTAGGCGCGGATGACGTCGGGGTGCGCCTGGATCGAGGCCGGCGCCCCCGCCGCGATCACGCGACCGTGGTTGAGGACGACGACCGTCTCGGAGACGCCCATGACCAGCTTCATGTCGTGCTCCACCAGCAGCACGGTGACGTCCGCCGCGCGGATGCGCCGGATCATTCCGATGAGGCGCTCCTTCTCGGCGCCCGTCATCCCGGCCGCCGGCTCGTCGAGCAGGAGCAGCCGCGGCCGCGCCGCGAGGGCCACCGCCAGCTCGACGAGGCGCTGCTCGCCGTAGGGAAGCTCGCCGGCGATCTCGTCCCGGCGCCGGTCGAGGCCGACGAAGGCGAGGATCTCGCGCGCGGTCTCCGCGAGGCGCGCCTCCTCGGCGCGCACGCGCCTGGCCCCCGCCAGCACGGACCAGACGCCCGCGCGCCCGCGCAGGTGCAGGCCGGTGCGGACGTTCTCGAAGACCGAGAGGGCAGGGAACACGCTCGTCTTCTGGAAGGTCCGCACGACGCCGCGCCGGGCGATGTCCGACGGGCGTCCCGCGAGCGGCGCGCCGTCCCACGTGACGCGGCCCCGGTTCGCGCGGAGGTAGCCGGTGATGGCGTTGAAGGCCGTGGTCTTGCCGGCCCCGTTGGGGCCGATGAGGCTCGTGATCGAGGGCGGGCGGACCACGAACGACACGCCGGCGAGGGCGGTCACGCCGCC
The DNA here is from genome assembly GCA_036276335.1 of Candidatus Methylomirabilota bacterium. GTDB lineage: Bacteria > Methylomirabilota > Methylomirabilia > Rokubacteriales > CSP1-6 > AR12. The sequence goes on from DASUPA010000256.1 coordinate 3,389, forward strand.
GAACGACACGTGGAGGTCGTCGACGACCAGCATCTCAGCGAGGCGCGGCGCCGGGCCGCATCGCCCGCGAGCCGGCCGCGGCGCGGGCCGCGCGCGCCGTGATCGCGGGGACGATGCCGCGCGGCAGGAAGAACACGAGCACGACGAGGACGACGCCGTACGCGAGCATCTGCCACTGCCAGGCCATGGCCTCGCGCAGCGCCTCGGGGAGCGCCGTGAAGAGCAGGGCGCCGACCACCGGGCCGACGAGCGTGCCCTTGCCGCCGGCGATGACCATGATGACCATGGTGACGGTGTAGGTGAAGAGAAAGACCTCGGGCGAGACGAAGCGCGTGTAGTGCGCGTACAGGCTGCCCGCGACGCCCGCCAGCGCCGCGCTCACCACCGCCGCGAGCACCAGGTAGCGGGTGCCGTCGATGCCGACCGACTCGGCGAGCGGCTCGTTCTCGCGCAGCGCGACGAGCGCGCGCCCGATCCGCGAGTACACGAGCCGGTGGCAGACCAGATAGGCGAGGGCGGCCGCGGCCAGGACCAGATAGTAGTAGGCGGTCTTGGTCCGGAGACTCCAGGGGCCGAGCTCGGGCGGCGGCACGCCGGGAAGCCCGAGCGGGCCGTTCGTGAGCTCCATCCAGTTGATGCTCACGAGCGAGATCACGCCGGCGAAGCTGATGGTCACCAGCACGAAGTACGCCCCGCGGAGCTTGAGGGCGAGCCGGCCGATGGCCCAGCCGGCGAGGCCGGCCGCCACCGCCGCGCTCGGCAGCGCCAGCCAGAACGACCACTCGAGCTTCAGCGCGAGCAGCGCCGACGTGTAGGCGCCGATGCCGAAGAACGCGGCGTGGCCGAGGGAGAGCTGCCCGGTGTAGCCGAGCAGCAGGTTCAGGCTCAGCGCCAGGATCGCGAAGACGCCGGCCATGATCAGCACGTGGAGGTGATACGGGCTGGCCAGCCACGCCGGCGCGGTCACGAGCGCCAGCGCGCTGGCGACGACGAGCGCGCGGCCGATCACCCGATGCGTTCCGCGCGCGCGAAGAGCCCGGCCGGCCGGAAGAGCAGCACCAGGATGATGGCCACGAACCCGACCGCGTCGCGGTAGCCGGAGGAGACGTAGCCGGCGCCGAGCTCCTCGGCCACGCCGAGCAGCAGGCCGCCGAGGGTCGCCCCCGCGAGATTGCCGAGGCCGCCCAGGATGACGACGGAGAACGCCTTGAGCGAGGCGAGGTCGCCCATCGAGGGATAGGCGAGGAAGACGGGGCCGAGGAGCGCCCCGGCGGCCGCGGCCAGTGCGGACCCGAAGGCGAACGTGATCGTGTGGATGCGCCCGATCGGCACGCCCATGAGCGCCGCGGTGTCGCGGTCCTGGAAGGTGGCGCGCATGGCGGTGCCGAGCCGCGTGCGCTGGATGAGCAGCCAGGCGGCGGCGATGAGGGCGGCCGCGGCGCCGACGACGAACAGGCGCAGCGGCGCGATGTTCAGCGGGCCCAGCGTCAGCGGCTCGGTCGGGAACGGATGCGGGATCGACCGCGCGACCCCGCCCCAGACGAGGAGCTCGGTGTTCTGCATGGCGATCCAGAGGCCGATCATCACCAGCATCACGGTGTCGATCGACTCGCCGCGGAGCGGTCGGAGCAGCGTCCGCTCGCAGAGCGCGCCGAGCACGGCCCCGGCCGCGATGGCGGCCGCGAGGGCGGCGAAGAAGGGCCAGCCGGCGAGCGCGAGGACGGCGAACGCCGCGTAGGCCCCGAGCGTGTAGAACTCGCCGTGGGCGAAGTTCACGACGCTCATGAGCCCGAAGATGAGGGTGAGGCCGATGCCGAGCAGCGCGTACGTGCCGCCCAGCACCAGGCCGTTCACCAGGTGCTGCAGGAGCTGCTCCACGACTATTTCTTGAGGAAGTCCGGCAACGCCACCTTGCCGTCGCGGACCTGGACGACGAAGATCGAGGGCTTGCTCTGCCCGCTCTCCTTGCCCGCCGGCCCGTCCTTCTCGAACTTGATCGGCCCGTTGACGCCGGTGAAGCTGACCTTCCACAGCGCGTCCCGGATGGCCTTCGGCTCGTCCTTGCCGGCCAGCTTGACCGCCTCGACGATGGTCGCGATGCCGTCGTGGCCGCGGAACCCCTCGGTCAGGCCCTCGAAGGGATGGCCGCGCTTGTTCCACTCGTCGACGAACGCCTTGGCGAGCTTGCCGTCGGGCATCGCCTCGGGGAACCAGGGCATGAAGAAGACGATGTGGTAGCTGCCCTCGGCAGCCGCGCCGGCCTGCTTGATCAGCTGCGTCGGCGACGAGCTGCCGCCCGTGGTGATGACCTTCCGCTGCAGGCGCTGCTCCTGACCCTGCTTGAGCACGAGCGTGATCTGCTCGACGGCGGTGGCGAGGAACAGCGTGTCGCCGCCGGTGCCCTTGATCTTCGTGATCTGGGCGTTCATGTCGGTGGCGGCCTGCTCCATGTACTCGGCGGCGCCGACCTGCACCCCGCGCTTCTTGAGCATGTCGCCGAAGGCCTGGATGGCGCCACGGCCCCAGTCGGTGTTGACCGCGAGGAAGTCGGCCTTCTTCACGCCGAGCTTGTCGACGTACTGGGCGAGCCCGAGCGCTTCCATCTCGCTGGGCGGGCTGATCCGGAACACCCACGGGTTCCCGCGCCTGGTGACCGAGGCGGCGCTCGAGGTCTCGACGACCATCGGCACGCCGTACTCCTCGAGCTTCGGCATGGCGGCCAGGGTCATCGACGAGCCCCAGGCGCCCATGATGGCCGGGACCTTGTCGCGGACGATGAGCTTCTCGGCGGCGCTGGCCGCTTCCTTGGGATCGGACTTGTTGTCCTCGATCACGAGCTCGATCTTCCGGCCGTTCACGCCGCCGCGGGCGTTGATCCAGTCGCGCGCGATCTCGGCGCCCATCCGCACGTAGCTGCCGGAGGCGGCCACGGGCCCCGAGAGGGGCTGGATCACGCCGATCTTGATGGGGGCCTGGGCGTCGCCGGCCGTCGGCACGGCCGTGACCGCCAGGAAGAGCACGAGACACGAGGCGACGGCGCGCTTGAGCATGGTCGAACCTCCTCGGGGATACTGAGCACTCCGAAGGCAGCCAGTTTGCACGGCCGATCATACAGGAGGGACGGATGAAAGCGTACAGGCCCCAGTCGTTCGATCATCTGACCGGCCTCGACGGCATCTCCGACGCTCAGGTGAAGGAGCATCTCGAGCTCTACCAGGGCTACGTCAAGCAGGTCAACACGCTCAGCGAGAAGCTGCAGGAGATGCTCGGCGGCGGCAAGGTGTCGGGCACCGACCCGTACTTCGCCGAGCTCACCCGCCACCTGGGCTTCGAGTACAACGGCATGATTCTTCACGAGTACTACTTCTCGAACCTGAAGCGGGCCGCCGAGCCCAGCCCGCCGAAGGCCTCCGGGCTGGCGCAGGCCATGGCGCAGTCGTTCGGCTCGCTGGAGACGTGGAAGGCGGACTTCCAGGCGATCGGCGGCATGCGCGGCATCGGCTGGGCCGTCCTGTTCCAGGATCCGGCCACCGGCCGCCTCACCAACCAGTGGATCACGCTCCACCAGGACGGCATTCCGGCCGGCTTCAAGCCGCTGCTGGTCATGGACGTCTGGGAGCACGCCTTCATGCGCGACTACAAGGCGACGGAAAAGGCGGCGTACATCCAGGCGTTCTTCCGCAACGTCGACTGGCAGGCCGTGGAGCGCCGCCTCAACGAGACGGCGGCAGTTCGCCCCGCCGCCGCGGCGTGACCACCACCGAGAAGGCCAGGCGGCTCGAGACACCGGCGGGGGCGCGGCGGAGCACGCCGTGCCCCCGCTGGCGTCGTCCTTGCACTATCATTCAGGAGTGATCCGCGCCCCGCTCGTCGCCCTGGTCCTCGCGGTCGTCGCCGCCGCCGGATGCTCGCTCGCCGGCCGGACGTTCGGCACCTACGTGGACGACCAGACGATCACCGCCGCGATCAAGGTGGCGCTCGCGCGCAAGGAGGCGAGCACCCTGACGCGCGTCAACGTCGACACGTTCAGCGGCACCGTGTACCTCAGCGGCGAGGTGCCGACGCCGATCCTCAAGTCGGACGCCGAGATCGTCGCCTGGAAGACGAAGGGTGTCGCCCAGGTCGTGAACGACCTCGCCGTCCGCAGAGACCACACGGAGGCCGTGGCCGGCGCCTCGCCGTTGCTCGGTCCTCCGAGCGGGCTGGTCGAGCGGATTCCCGGGATCGTCCGCCTCGACCCGGCCCCCCGGGGCGCCGGCGCGGTCGCCTACGACCGCGCCGGCAACGTGGTCGCGACCGTCTACGTACGGCCCATGCGCGAGGTCGTGCAATCCGGCTTCGAGACCTCGGGGCCGATGGTGCGGCCCATCGACCACGTCTCGGTGTACGGGATGCCGGCGGAGGCCGGCATGCCGGAGGCGCAGATGTACATCGTCTTCTGGCACGTCAGCGCCGCCGATGCGGCGGCCCTGCGGTGACGCGCGCGCCCCTGGCCGCGCTCCTGGCCGCGGTCCTCGCGACGCCGGCGCTCGCCGCCGGCGTGAAGTCCGCCGAGGAAGTCCGGCCGCGGGTCGATCACCATCTCCGGCACGCGGAGGCCCTCGCGCGCCACTTCGCGTCCGTCCTCGACGCCTCGTGCCCGCGGTTCGCCAGCGCCGGCGAGTGGGACGGCTACCTCGACGGCGAGGTGGAGCGGGTCGTGCTGCTGATGGCCCACGTCGAGCAGGCGTGGATCGAGGCGAAGACGACGGGCGACGACGACGTCCGGCGCGTGGCCAAGGCCCCCCGCAAGCGCCTCGACCAGGCGCACGCCCTCCTCGCCAAGCTCAGCGGGTGCGCCGAGCGCCACGGAGCGTCGCTCGACCAGCTGGCGCTCTGGCGCCGCATCGAGCGCCAGGTGCCGCAACGCCAAGCGGAGATCGCGCTGCCACAGTAGAATCGTCCGATGCGGGGATTCGAGCCGACGTCGGCGGACCTGCGTGCCCTCCTGCCGCAGCGCATCAGCCGTCTCGGCCTCAAGCTCGAGGGCTCGCCGGTCGAGCGCTACATCCAGATCGTCTACCGGGAGCTGCAGCGGAAAGGGCTGCGGCACTTCCGGCC
>DASUPA010000257.1:0-3795 GCA_036276335.1 Candidatus Methylomirabilota bacterium
GTCAGAGCTGGCGGGGATCATCGATCTCATCCGCCGCGTGCACGCCGAGGGCGTCACGCTGATCGTCATCGAGCACATCATGGCCGCCATGATGCGCCTGGCGCAGCGGATCATCATGCTGCACCACGGCGAGAAGATCGCGGAGGGCGCCCCGGCCGAGATCACGCGCGATCGCCGGGTCATCGACGCCTACCTGGGCGAGGAGTTCAACCTTGCTCAGGCTTGAGGGCATCGACGCCTTCTACGGCGACCTCCAGGCGCTCTTCTCGGTCTCGGCGGAGGTGCCCGACGGCAAGATCGTCGCGCTGGTGGGCGCGAACGCCGCCGGCAAGAGCACCACGATCCGCGTGATCTCCGGCCTCGTCACGCCGCGGCGTGGGCGCGTCGTCTTCAACGGCGACGACCTCGCCCGTGTCCCGGCCCACCGGCGGGTCGAGCTCGGGATCGTGCAGGTGCCCGAGGGGCGCCGGCTCTTCCCGTTCATGTCGGTGACCGAGAACCTGCTGCTCGGCGCGCACACCTCCCATGCGCGGGCCGCGCGCGACGCCACGCTGGCCTACGTGTACGGCCTCTTCCCGGTCCTCCAGGACCGGGCGACGCAGCTCGCGGGGTCGCTCTCGGGCGGCGAGCAGCAGATGTGCGCGATCGGCCGCGCGCTGATGGCCCGGCCGAAGCTCCTGATGCTCGACGAGCCGACCCTCGGCCTGGCGCCCGTCCTCGTCGGCAAGATCTTCGAGACCGTGCGCACCATCAACGCCGACGGCGTGACCGTGCTCCTCGTCGAGCAGAACGTACGCCAGGCGCTCACGCTCGCCGACCGGGCCGCCGTGCTCGAGTCCGGCAAGCTGGTGCTGGAGGGCGCCGGGCGCGAGCTGCTCGGGGACGACCGCCTCAAGCGCGCGTACCTCGGCATGTAGCATCCGTCCCTTGACGAGCCGGCGGGCCGGGGCTCCAATGAGGCCGATGCGCGCCCGCCGGCCCCCCCCGCTCCTGCTCTATCTGGCGGCCCTCGGCGTCACCGGCCTCGGCGTCGGCATCCGGGTGCTCCTCGAGCCCGCGTGGGGCGTCGCCGCGCCGTTCGTGACGCTGTTCCCGGCGATCATGCTGAGCGCGTGGATCGGCGGCCTGGGGCCCGGCCTCCTGGCCATCGCCGCGGCCGCGCTGGCCGCCGACTACTTCTGGCTCGAGCCGTACCGCGCGTTCGGGATCCTGCGCGTCGCCGACGCGACACTGCTCTCCACCTTCGTCGTCGTCAGCGTCGGCGTGGTGCTGCTCACGGAAGCGGTCACGCGCGCCCGCGCGCGCCTGGACGCCCTGCTGGACGCGACGCCCATCGGCCTCGGTTTCCACGACGCGAGCCTCCGCTACATCCGCGTCAACCGCGCGCTCGCCGACATCAACGGCCGTCCGGCGAGCGCCCATGTCGGGCGCACGCATCGCGAGATCCTCGGCGACGCCGCCACGCGCGTCGTGGCGCCGATCATGGGTGACGTCCTCCGCAGCGGTCGCGCCGTCCACGTGCCGGCCCTCCGGGTGGCGCTGAGCGCCACCGGTCTGGAGCGCTGGTACAACGTCTCCTACGCGCCCGTCCGCGACGCCGCCGGCCGCGTGTCGGGCGTGGCCGTGTCGGTCACCGACGTGACCGAGGCCCAGCAGGCCCAGGAGCAGCTCGCGCACGAGCGGGAGCTGCTCCAGACCGTCATCGACAGCATCCCGGTGATGATCACGATGTACGAGCCGAGCACCGGCGAGTTGCGGGTCAATCGCGAGCTCGAGCGCGTGACGGGGTGGACGCCGGCCGACGCCGCGGCCGGCCGCCTCATGGCCGGCTGGCATCCCGATCCGGCGTACCGCGTGATGGTCCGGGAGTACATGGAGTCGGCCGCGCCCGGCTGGCGCGACCTCCAGCTCGCGACGAAGGACGGACGCGTCGTGGAGACCTCCTGGTCGATGGTGCGCCTGTCCGACGACTCGCGCGTCGGCATCGGCCTCGACGTCACCGAGCGCAGGCGCGACGAGGCCGAGATGCGTGACGCGCGCACCGCCGCCGAGACGGCGAACCGGGCGAAGGACGAGTTCATCGCCATGCTCGGCCACGAGCTGCGCAATCCGCTGAGCGCCATCGCCGGCGCCGTGGCCGTCCTGCAGCGCGTGGGACGCCCGGACGACCAGCCGGCCGCGAGCGCGCGCGACGTCATCGTCCGCCAGACCCAGCACCTGGCCCGCCTGATGGACGACCTGCTCGACGTCGGCCGTGTGATGACGGGCAAGATCGTGCTCGACCGCCGGCCGCTGGACCTGCTGGAGTGCGCGCGCCGCGTCGAGGCGACGGTGCGCGCCACCGGGCGCGCGGCGCGCCACCGGCTGTCGGTCGCCGGGACGCCGGCCTGGATCGACGGCGACCATGCGCGTATCGAGCAGGTGATCACGAACCTGGTCACCAACGCGCTCAAGTACACGCCGCCGGACGGCGCGATCGGGGTCTCCGTCGGCGAGGACGGCCACGCGGCCATCGTGCGCGTGAGCGACACCGGCCGCGGCATCGGCCCCGAGCTGCTCCCGCGCATCTTCGACCTCTTCGTCCAGGGCGAGCAGGCCGCCGAGCGGGCGCAGGGCGGGCTGGGCATCGGCCTCACCCTCGTCCGGCGGCTGGTCGAGCTGCACGGGGGGCGCGTGGAGGCCGGCAGCGCCGGCGCCGGCACCGGGAGCACGTTCACCGTCTCCTTTCCCCGGCTGCCCGCGCCGCTGCCGCCGGCCGACGGTCCCCGGCGGCGGCGCGTCCGGCCGCAGCGGACCCTCGTCGTGGAGGACAACGACGACGCGCGCGAGATGCTCCGGACGCTGCTCCAGCTGGACGGCCACGTCGTGTGGGAGGCGGCCAACGGCATCGCCGGCCTGGCCGCCGCCCTCGAGCACCGCCCCGACGTCGCCGTCATCGACATCGGCCTGCCGGAGATGGACGGCTACGAGATGGCGCGGAAGCTGCGGGCGAGCGAGTCGCTGAAGCACGTGAAGCTCATCGCCCTCACCGGCTACGGTCAGGCCGACGACGCCCGGCAAGCGCACGAGGCGGGCTTCGACCTGCACGTCGTGAAGCCGGTGGATCCCGAGCGGCTCGCCGACGCCTTCGCCACCGTGGTGAACGGCGGCCCGGGTCCGACGGCCCCGCCGGGCACGTTCGCGTAGGCACATCGCCCCGGCGCGGTATAGAGTTGATGCCGCATGCGCATCGATCGCGCGAGGCTCGCACGGTCTATCGAGGAGCTGGGGGCGATCGGCGCCACGCCGCGCGGCGGCCTCACCCGCCTCGCCCTCACCGACGACGACCGGCGCGGCCGCGACCTGATGGTCCGCTGGATGCGCGAGGCGGGTCTCCGCGTGACCGTCGACCAGATGGGCAACATCTTCGGCGAGCGCCCGGGCGCCGAGCGGCTGCCGCCCGTGATGATCGGCTCGCACATCGACTCGGTCCCCACCGGCGGCAAGTACGACGGCCAGCTCGGCGTGCTGTGCGGGCTCGAGACGATCCGCGCGCTCGAGCAGCACGGGATCCGCACCCGCCACCCGGTGACCCTCGCGATCTTCACGAACGAGGAGGGCGCCCGGTTCCAGCCGGCGATGATCGCCAGCGGCGTCATGGCCGGCAAGATCCCGCTCGAGGACGCCTACAACGCCCGTGACAAGGACGGCCTCCGGCTGGTGGACGAGCTGGAGCGCATCGGCTACCTCGGCGCCGAGCCGTGCGTGCCGCGGCCGTTCCGCGCCTACCTCGAGCTCCACATCGAGCAGGGACCC
>DASUPA010000258.1:0-2518 GCA_036276335.1 Candidatus Methylomirabilota bacterium
GCCGGCGTCGTCGGCGTCATCGAGCCCGTGCTCGAGCGCCTCCGGCGTGCTCGCCAGCTCCTGGTGCGCGGCCACGTAGACCTGCGCGAGCGGGCTGTCCCGGAACTTCTTCGCCGCCATGGCGACCACGGAGGGACGCCGGCCCTCCCGGAAGACCTTGAGGAAGCCGAGCGTCTGCGAGCGCACCCGCCTGAGCTGCCACCACTTCTCCACGATCAGCGCCCAGCTGATGATCGAAAAGACCGCCAGGAGCGCCAACACGAGCTTGGCGACAGGGCCCGCGCTCCAGATCAGATCGAGAACACCGCCGGTCAGACTGTCAGGGGAGTTCGGCAAGAGAGCTCCTTGGTTTGCTTCGATCATACGGAGCGTCCCGCGGAGTGTCAATATTTTTGGCCGAAAAAATGAGCCTTTTCGTTGACTTCGAGAGCTTGCCGCTCGTATAAACGAAGGGTGCTCGGCGCCCTGGTCGCCGTCCTCCTCGCCTCCGGCGCCGTCGGAGCCGCCCTGGCCGCCGACGCCCGCGCGGCGGTCGACGCCTTCGTCGCGCGGCTGGGCACCGTCCACGTCACCAGCCTGGTGGTCGACCAGACGCTGACGCTCTACGACCCCGCGGGGCGCCAGGCCAAGTCCACGGGCGAGCAGCGCCTCTACCTGAAGCTCCCGCGCCGTCAGCGTCTCGAGCAGACGGTGGACGGACGCCGCGAGGTGCGGCTCAGCGTCGGCAACCGCGTGTGGGTTCGCGCCGCCGACGGCCGCACGTACGAGGCACCGCCGCTCGACGCGCGGCGCGACCGCGTCCACCTGCTGGTCCCGTTCCGCCGCCACGGCGCCGACCTGCTCGCCGAGTGGAGCGCGCTAGGCGTGCGGAGCGACGTGAGCTACGAGACGCAGCTGGCCGGCCGCGCCGTCACCGTGATCGGCGCCAAGCCGGGCGAGCGGGCGGTCCCGCAGGTGTGGCTGGACGCCGAGCGCGGCGTCGTCCGCTTCATCGCGCGGGAGCGGCTGCCCACGGGCGACGGCCTCGTCGACCTCACCTTCTCGGAGCACCGGCCGCTCGCCGGCGGCTTCGCGTTCCCGTACCGGCAGGAGGCGTTCGTGGACGGCAAGCTGGTCCTCCTCGTCGTCGTCCGCTCCGCGCAGGTGAACACGAACCCCGACGACGCGCTGTTCGATCCCGACCGGCTGAAGGGCGGCGGCTGATGCGGCGCTTCGCATTCCTCGGGACGTCGGGCGCGGTGCCGTCGGCGGAGCGCGACACGACCTCGCTCGTGTTCGAGGACGACGCGGGCCTGGTGCTGATCGACTGCGGCGGCAGCCCCGTGCAGCGGCTGCGCCGGCTCGGTCTCGACCCGCGGCGGCTGACGCAGGTGGTGGTGACGCACCTCCATCCGGATCACGCCTACGGCCTGCCCGCGCTGCTGCAGTCGCTCATGCTGCTCGGGCGCACGGCCCCGCTCCCGATCGTCTGCCGTCCCGAGCACGTCGAGCCGCTCGCGACGCTGCTGGCGCTGTTCGGGCTGACCGGGCACACGCGCTTCGAGGCGCCGCTGACGCCGATCGCGCTCGAGCCGTGCGCCCCCGCGTTCGCGCTCGGGACGCTCGCGGTGTCGACGTCGCCGAACGAGCACGGGACGATGCCGAACTTCGCCGTGCGCGTGGATGTCGCCGGCGGCGGCGCCGTCGTCTACTCGTCCGACACGCAGCCGTGCGAGGCCGTGGTGACGCTCGCGCGTGGCGGCGACACGCTGATCCACGAGGCGACGTTTCCGGAGCGCCACCGGGGGCGCTTCGGCGCCCACTCCACGGCCGCCGAGGCCGGCCAGGTCGCGGCGCGGGCGGGCGTGCGGCGGCTCATCCTCGCCCACGTCGAGGCCGACTATCACGCCGAGCTCGACGCGCTGGCGGCCGAGGCCCGCAAGCACTTCGGGGGCGTGGTCGAGGTCGCGCGCGAGCTCGCGCCGTACCCGCTGTGAGCGCCGCGCCGCGGCGGCGCCGGCAGTCGCGCTGGCGGTGGATGGGCGGCAGGATCCGCCGGGTCGCCCGGTCGCGGGCGACGGCGCTCCTGGAGGCCGCGGGCGGCGTCGTCCGGCTCTTCGGCTGGCTCTACGTCGCCGTCCTGATCCCCGCGCTGCTCGTCGTCACCTACCTGGTCGTGCGCGACGCGCTCGCCGGCGGCGACGTGGTCGGCTCGCTGCACATGTTCCCGCTCGCCATGATCTGGCCGCTGGCCGCCCTCGCGCTGCGGAGCGACACCGCGCTCGCGCTCCGGTTCCCGCTGAACGCCGTCGCGCTCGTCGGCTCGGTGGCGCTCGTGATCACCGGCTGGACCGTGCTGATCCGGTTCGTCCGCAATCTCATCCGCTGGCGCGCCGCCCGCTGAGTATCTTCGCCCCCCATGTCGGTCATCGGCCGGAGACGCAGGGATGGCCGGCGATCCAGAAGCGGAGCGGCAGCGCCGTCGAGCGCGTGATCCCGATGCGCGGGCCGCACGCGATGCGGAACGCGCGCGGCCCCT
>DASUPA010000259.1:0-6571 GCA_036276335.1 Candidatus Methylomirabilota bacterium
CGAAGTGGGGCGCGGTGGCGGTGCAGTCCACGTATTCGACGGTGGGCGGCATCTGGGAGTTCGGCTTCCGCCACGACTCGCGCCGGCCCCTCGAGTCGATCGCCGAGCAGATGCTGCGCGAGAACCTGACGAACCGCTCGATCGTGGCCCGGTACGGGCAGATCCGGCGCTACGTGGAGGAGTGGGAGGCCGACGCGCTCGTCATCCACTCCATCAAGTCGTGCCGGCTCTTCTCGGCCGGGCAGGGGGACATGCGCGAGCACTTCACGAAGGACCTCGGGGTCCCCACGCTGCTCGTCGAGTCGGACCTCGAGGACCCGCGCTACTACGCCGAGGCGCAGATCAGGAACCGCATCGACGCCTTCTTCGAGGCGCTCGAGCACAAGAAGCTCGTGCGGGCGGCCGGCTGACATGGACACGAAGATCCCCGTCTACTGCTACCAGTGCGTGGCCGGCCCCGACCTGCTGAAGGTCGTGGTCGAGGACGGCGTGGCCGTCGGCGTCGAGCCGAACGACGACGTCGCGGCCGAGCACCCGGCCTGCGGCAAGGTCTGCGTGCGCGCGTACGGGCTGGTGCAGAAGCTCTACAACCCGGCGCGGATCCGGACGCCGATGAAGCGCACCAACCCGCGCAAGGGGCGCAGCGACGATCCGGGCTGGGCGCCGATCTCGTGGGACGAGGCGCTCGACCTGCTGGCCGGCCGCTTGACGCGCATCCGGGAGGCCGGGCTCGTGGACGAATCCGGCTATCCACGGCTGGCGGTGACGTTCGGCTCCGGCGGCATCGCCCCCGCCTACCTCGGCACGATGGCCGCCTTCCTCGCGGCGTGGGGCCCGGTGGACCAGGGGATCGGCAGCGGCCAGGGCGTGAAGTGCTATCACTCCGAGCACCTCTACGGCGAGTTCTGGCACCGCGCGTTCACGGTGGCCGCCGACACGCCGCGCTGCGAGCTGGTCCTCTCCTTCGGCTACAACGGCGACGCCTCGGGCGGCGTCACCGGCGTCTGGCGCCACGCCGAGGCGCGCGTGCGGGGGCTCCAGTGGGTGCAGCTCGAGCCGCACCAGTCCGTGACCGCCGCCGGCGCCACCGAGTGGGTGCCGATCCGGCCGAAGACGGACGCCGCCGTGCTCTTCGCGCTGCTCCACGTCATCCTGCACGAGCGCGACTGGCGCGCCGTGTGCGACGTCGACTTCCTCACCCGCATGACGGCCTCGCCGTATCTCGTGGGGCCGGGCGGCTACTACCTGCGCGATCCCGAGACGCGGGCGCCGCTCGTGTGGGACCTCGACCGCGGCCGCGCCGTGCCGTTCGACGACCCGCGCTGCACCCGGCCGGCGCTCGACGGCGGCTACATCGCGGCCGGCGTCGAGGTCGGCGCCGACGGCGCCGCGCGCACGGTGGCCGACCGCGTCCGTCCCGCCTTCGCGCTCCTGCGCGAGCACGTGCGCCGTTACTCGCCGGAGTGGGCGGCCGGCGTCGCCGACGTGCCGGCCGCCACCATCCGCCGGCTGGCCGCGGCGTACCTCGAGCACGCGCGCGTCGGCGCCACCATCGAGATCGAGGGCGTGCGCTATCCCCACCGGCCGGTGGCCGTGCTCCTCGGCAAGACGGTGACCAACGGCTGGGGCGGCTACGAGTGCTGCTGGGCGCGGACCGTGCTGGCGGCCCTCGTCGGCGCGCTCGAGGTGCCCGGCGGCATCCTGGGCACGACGGTCCGGCTGAACCGGCCCGCGCAGAACCGGCTCGACGCGGTGCGGCCCGGCCCCGACGGCTTCATGGAGCAGCCCCTGAACGCGACGGCGCGCGACCGGTGGCAGGGCGCCCCGCACGTCCGGAACGCGTACCGGACTCTGGTACCGCTCGCGGACGACTCGCCGTGGTCGGCCGCCCTCGGCCCCGCGCACCTGCCGTGGCTCTTCATGGACAACGCGCCGGCGCAGTGGCCGGCGCCGACCGTCCCCGACGTCTGGATCATCTACCGCACGAATCCGGCGATCTCCAACTGGGACACCGGCCGCGTCGAGCGCATGCTCGAGCGGTTCCCGTTCATCGCGGCCTTCGCGTACACGCAGGACGAGACGAACTGGTACGCGGACCTCCTGCTGCCCGAGGCGACCGACCTCGAGTCGCTCCAGCTCTATCGTGTCGGCGGCACCAAGTACATCGAGCAGTACTGGCGGCACACGGGCTGGGCGATCCGCCAGCCCGTCGTCGCGCCGCCGCTCGACACGCGCGACCTGACCGACGTCGCCACCGAGCTGGCCGCGCGTGTCGGCCTGCTCGATCGCTACCTGGAGGCGATCAACCGCGGCGCGGGAACCACCGTGCCGCTGAAGGGCCCGGCCTGGGACGTGACCTTCCCGGCTGCCACGTCCGGCCCGCCGACCTCGGAGCACATCTGGGACCGCGTGTGCCGGGCCGCCACCCGCTCGCTCACGAACGGCGCGGTCGAGCACGACCTCGCCTGGTTTCGGCGCCACGGCGCGTTCTTCGTGCCGTTCCCCGAGACGCGCTACTACCTGCACGGGGCGATGGTCGCCCGGGGGCTGCGCTACGAGCTGCCGTACCAGGAGCGCATCATGCGCGTCGGCGCCGAGCTCGCCGCGCGCCTCCGCGAGCGCGGCATCACCTGGTGGGACGCCCAGCTCGACGAGTACCAGCCGCTTCCCGGGTGGCGGGACTTCCCGGCCATCTGGCGCGGGACGGCGTCGGCCGCCGGCCGAACGCCGGCGGAGTTTCCGTTCTGGCTGCTCACGAGCCGCTCCATGCAGTACTCGTGGGGCTCGAACGTCTCGCTGCCGATCCTGGCCGACGTCGCCCGCAACGTCCGCGGCCACTTCGGCGTGATGCTGAACCGCGGCGTCGCGCGCGGGCTCGGAATCGCCGAGGGCGATCTCGTCGAGATCGCCTCGCCCACCGGCCGCACCCGCGGGCGCGCCATCCTGCGCGAGGGCGTGCGGCCCGACGTCGCGGTGGCCCTCCAGCAGTTCGGGCACTGGGCGACGCCGTTCGCGCGCGAGCTCGGCATGCCCAGCCTCAACGAGGTCGCCTCGATGGACCTCGCGCTGACCGACGCGACGGGCAGCGGCGCCGATCTGGTGCCGGTGGCGATCCGGAGGATGTGACGTGCGCTGGGGCATGGTCGTCGACCTCCGTCGCTGCGTCGGCTGCCAGACGTGCACGATCGCCTGCAAGCAGGAGCACGCGCTGCCGGCCGGGACCCAGTGGCGGTTCGTGGCCGACTGCGAGGTCGGCGAGTACCCGGACGTGCGCCGCGTGTTCCTGCCGATGCAGTGCATGCACTGCGCCGAGCCGCCGTGCGTGCCCGTGTGCCCGACCGGCGCGTCCCGGCAGCGCGAGGACGGGATCGTGTGGGTCGAGTACGGGGCGTGCGTCGGCTGCGGCTACTGCGCCGTGTCGTGCCCCTACCACGCGCGGCACCTCGTGCACGACGCGGCCGGGTACTTCGAGCGGCCGACGCCGTCCGAGGCGGCCTCGGCCCGGCCGGAGCGTCACGACGTCATGACGAAGTGCACCTTCTGCAAGGAGCGCGTCGACGGCGGGCGCCCGGCCGGGCTCGTGCCCGGCGTGGACCCGGCCGCCACGCCGATGTGTGCGGTGGCGTGCATCGGCGGCGCCATCGCCTTCGGCGACCTCGACGATCCCGCGAGCCCGGTGTCCGTCGTGGTGGCCGCGGGGCGCGCGGTCCCGCTCATGCCCGAGTGCGGCACGCGGCCCTCGGTCTACTACATCGTGGAGTGAGCCGATGACCACGGCGAATCCCGTCGAGCTGATTCCGCCGACGCGCCAGCGCGTGTGGGGCGTTCCGGCCGTGCTGAACTTCGCCCTCGGCGGTCTCGGCGCCGGCTTCTACGCGGCCGCGGCGCTGGCGGCAGGACTGGGGGCGTCGCCGGCCGTGACGCTCGCGTCCTGGCTCGGGCCGGCGCTGGTGCTGGCGGGGTTCGGCGCGGTCGCCGCCGAGGCCGGCCGGCCGCTCCGCGGGGCGCGCGTGCTCGCGCGCGTGCGGACGTCCTGGATGTCGCGCGAGCTCGTCCTGGGCGCCGCCTTCGCCGGGCTGGCGCTCGCGGGATGGATCGCGCCGTCCGCGGCCCAGCGCTCGCTCGCGGTCGCGGCCGCGGTCGCGGTGGCCGCCGCGCAGGGGTGCCTCGTGCGCCGCGCGCGCGCGGTGGTCGCCTGGGACGTGCCGCTGATACCGCTGCTCTTCGTCGCCTCGGCGCTCGTCTCGGGGGCCGGGCTCCTGCTCGTCACGGAGCCCCTGACCGGCGGCGGCGGCGCGCACGCGCTCGCCGGCACGCTGGCGCTCGTGCCGCTGGCGTTCGTCGCGTGGCTCATGTACGTCACGTGGTCCACGGCGCCGGCGTTCGAGCGCGCCACCCGGCCGCTGCGCGCGGCGCCGGGCACGGCGCTCTGCCTCGTCGGCTACCTGCTGCCGTGGGTCGCCGTCGCGCTGGCGGTGGCGATGCCGCCGCTGGCGACGCTGGTCCCGGCGGCGGGAGCGCTCTTGCTCGCCGGCCAGGCGTGGTCGAAATGGCTCCTCGTCCTCACCGTGGCCGACCTGCGGCCGGTCACGGTCGCCACCCTGACGCTGCAGAGGAGGGTCTCATGATCCACGGCGCCGGAGTCGACGTCGGTTCCACGCAGACCAAGGCCGTCATCGTCGACGAGTCCCACCAGATCGTCGGCCGGTCGCTCATCGCCACCGGCGCCAACGTCTCGCGCGCCGCCGAGAACGCCTTCGCCGCCGCCTGCCAGTCGATCGGCCTGCCGCGCGAGGCGGTCGGGTACGTCGTCGGCACCGGGTACGGACGGTACAAGGTCACGTTCGGCGACGCCCAGATCACCGAGATCACCTGCCACGCCCGCGGCGCGCAGTCGCTGTTCCCGGCGACGCGCACCGTCATCGACATGGGCGGGCAGGACACGAAGGCGATCAAGGTCGGTCCCGACGGCTCGGTCGTCGACTTCTCGATGAACGACAAGTGCGCGGCCGGCACCGGACGGTTCCTGTCGGCGGCCGCGGACGTCACCGGGGTGAGCCTCGACGAGATCGGCGCGCTGTCGCTCGCGGCGCGCAACCCGGTGCGGCTGACGTCCGTGTGCACGGTGTTCGTGGAGTCCGACATCATGTCGTACCTCGCGCAGCGCAAGACGGTCGAGGACATCCTGGGCGGCGTCCACAAGGCGATCGCCACCCGCACGATGTCGCTCGTGCGGCGGGTCGGCGTGGAGCCGGAGATCACGTTCACGGGCGGCGTCTCGCGCAACGTCGGCATGGTGCGCGCGCTCGAGGCCGTGCTGGGCGCGCCGCTCAACGTGAGCGCGGAAGGCCACTTCATGGGGGCGCTGGGCGCGGCGCTCTTCGCGCTGGAGCGCGCGCAGGCGGGCGCCGGCGCGCTGGCGGGGAGGAGCTAGCCATGGCGCTGGTGGCGGGCATCGACATCGGCTCGGGGACCAGCAAGTGCGTCCTCCTGGACGACACGGGGACCGTGCGGGGGCGCGCGCTCACGCGGACCAAGGCGGACTTCGAGCGCGTCGCCCGGGAGGTGCTCGACGGCGCGCGGGACGACGCCGGGGCCGCCGCCGCCGACGTGGCCTACGTGGCGACCACGGGACTCGGGCGGTACGCGGTGCCGTTCCGCGACATCCAGATCACCGACCTCACGTGCGGCGCGCGCGGCGCGGCCGCCGAGTTCCCGTCCACGCGCTACGTGCTCGACATCGGCGCCCAGTGCTCGCGGGCGATCAAGCTCCGCGACGGCGGCAAGGTGAAGGAATTCCACATGAACGAGAAGTGCGCGGCGGGCTCGGGCGGCTTCCTCGAGCGCGCCGCCAAGTACCTCGAGGTCGGCGTCGCCGACATCGGCCCGCTCTCGCTCGGCGCCGGCAAGCCGCAGGCCATCTCGAGCGTGTGCGCGGTGCTGGCCGAGTCCGAGATCATCAACCACGTCTCCGAGGGCGTCGGCGTGGAGAACATCCTGCGCGGCATCCACAACTCGCTGGCCGACCGCGCCCTGAGCCTGCTCAAGCGCGTGGGGCTCGACGGCGAGGTCACGCTCATCGGCGGCGTCGCGCTGCAGGGCGGCATGGTGGCCGCGCTGCGCGACAAGCTGGGCGTCACCGTCAACGTGCCGGGCACGCCGCAGTACGCGGCCGCGCTGGGGGCGGCGCTGCTCGGCCTGCAGCGGTATCGCAAGCTCCGGACGCCGGCGGCGGCCTGAGCGGACCCAGGGAGGGAGCCATGGAGCGCACGCTCGTCCGGGCGCTGGAGCCCGGAGACCTCGACGCCGTGGTCGCCATCGACGAGAAGCTCACGGGACAGACGCGCAAGGACTACTGGCGCACGCGCTTCGACATCGCGAGCCTGCGCCCGCCGTGGATGAGCTCGGTCGCGGAGCTCGACGGCCGCGTGGTGGGCTTCCTGTTCGGCTGGGTCGGCGAGTCCGAGTTCGGCATCGCGGGACCGACGGGGTGGATCGACCTCGTCGGTGTCCACCCCGCGTATCGCGGGCGCGGCGTGGCGCGCGCGCTCGTGGACCGGTTCACGGAGGG
>DASUPA010000260.1:0-3907 GCA_036276335.1 Candidatus Methylomirabilota bacterium
CAGCAGCGCACGACGTTCGGCAAGCCGATCGCGGAGCACCAGGCGGTCCAGCTCAAGCTCGCCGACATGGCGACCTCGATCACGGCCGCGCGCCTGCTGGCCTACGACGCCGCCGCGGGCTCCGACGGCCTGCGTGCGAGCCTCGCCCGGATCCTCGCCACCGAGACGGCCTGCACGGTCACCCTCGAGTCCATGCGCATCCACGGCGGCTACGGCTACACGATCGAGTTTCCCGTCGAGCGCCACTACCGCGACGCCGCCCACCTGCCGGCCGCCCTCGGCGGCAACGAGCGCGAGCGCGCGCTCGCCGCCCGGCGACTCGCCGCCCCGGCGGCCTGACCATGCCGTACGGACGCTGGCTCGAGGAGTTCACCGTCGGCGAGGTCATCCGCCACTGGCCGGGCCGGACCATCACCGAGGCGGACTGCACGTGGTTCGCCCTCCTCACGATGAACCAGCACCCGGTGCACAGCGACGCGCACTACGCGGCCACGCACACGCAGCACGGCCAGCGCCTGGTGCTCGGCCCGCTCGTGTTCTCGATCGGCATCGGGATGACCGTCGCCGACGTGTCGGGCAAGGCCATCGCGAACCTCGAGATCGAGCGCATCACCCACGAGGCGCCCACCTTCATCGGCGACACGCTCTACTCGGAGTCGACCGTGCTGGCCGTGCGCGAGTCCAGGCAGGGCGATCGCGGCACGGTCACGGTCGAGACGCGGGTGACCAACCAGCGGGGAGAGCGGGTCATGACATTCCGGCGCACCGCCCTCGTCCCCAGGAAGACGCACGCGACGCTCGGAGAGCACGCGGACCCCCGGCCGTCGCCAGCCGGCTCCCCGCGCCCCGGGCCGGGCACGCCGGCACCGTGACCTCGCCCCGGCCGCCGCTCGCCGGTCTGCGCGTGCTCGCCGTCTCCCAGTTCGGGGCCGGGCCGTTCGGGACGCAGCTCCTGGCCGACCTCGGGGCCGAGGTCGTCAAGATCGAGGATCCCGCCGTCGGCGGCGACGTCTCCCGCCAGGTCGGGCCGTACGCCGTCGACGGCGACTCGCTCTACTTCCAGTCGTTCAACCGGGGCAAGAAGTCGATCACGCTCGACCTGAAGCACCCCGACGGCCAGGCGGTGCTGCACGACCTCGTGCGCGTCTCGCACGCCGTGTACAACAACCTGCGCGGCGACCTGCCCGCCCGGCTCGGCCTGACCTACGCGGCGCTGCGCGAGGTCAATCCGGCTGTCGTGTGCTGCTCGCTGTCAGGATTCGGAGCCACCGGGCCCCGCGCCGCCGAGCCGGCCTTCGATTACCTCATCCAGGGCTACGCCGGCTGGATGTCCGTCACGGGCGAGCCGGACGCGCCGCCCGGCAAGTGCGGGGTGTCCGTGGTCGACTTCGCGGGCGGCTACGTCTCGATCGCGGCGCTCATGGCGGGACTGTGGGACGCGGCGCGCAGCGGCGTCGGCCGCGACATCGACGTGTCGCTCCTCGACACCGCGGTCAGCATGCTCTCCTACTTCGCCATCTGGGCGCTGAACCGCGACTGGACGCCCGCGCGCGTGGCCGACTCCGGTCACCAGGCGCTCGTGCCCGCCCAGAACTTCCCGACGCGGGACGGCTGGATCGTCGTGTTCTGCAACAAGGAGAAGTTCTGGCGCGCGCTCGTGGAGGCGCTGGAGCTGCCGGCCGTCGGCCGCGATCCGCGCTTCGCGAGCTTCGCCGAGCGGCGCGCGCACAAGGACGTCCTGGTGCCGCTCCTCAAGGCGCGCTTCGCCGAGCGCACGACGGAAGAGTGGCTCGCGCGCCTGCGCGGCAAGGTCCCGTGCGCGCCCGTCAACACCGTCGCCCAGGCGCTCGACGACGCACAGGTCCGCGCGCGCGACATGATCGTCGAGGTGAAGCACCCACGCTTCGGCGTGCTGCGCGAGGTCGCCTCGCCCGTCAAGACCGCCGGCGCCATCACGGAGCCCGCCCCGGCGCCCGAGCTGGGTCAGCACACGGACGAGCTCCTGCAGGCGCTGCTGCACTACCCGCCGGACCGGATCGCGCGGCTCCGCGCCTCCGGCGCCCTCGGTGCCGCGCGCTGAGCGTGGCCGCGGTCAGGCGCCGCCGCGCGGCACCGGCGCCGGGCGGAGACGGGTCCGGAACCCGCGCACGGCATACCAGAACGACCACGCGGTGATCGCGCCGCTCAGCGGCAGGCCGGTCGCGACGCTGACGACGAGGAACGCCTCCACGCTCGTGTAGAGGAGCAGCACCAGCCGCAGCGCGCCGCGGCCCAGCAGGTACGCGGCCCAGACCAGCGAGATCCGGCCGAAGATCCGCCGGAACGTCGACGAGGACTTCACCTCCGGCGGGAAGGGATAGCTCTCCGTCGCGAAGACGCCGGCGAGCGGCCGCCCGGCCACGACCGAGCCGAGGAAGGCGAGGCCGCCCACCGCGTTCGCGACCACGGCCGGGGCGAAGTACCACTGCGCGCTGCCGGACAGGAGACCCGTCAGCGCCTGCACGAGCGCGATGCAGAACCCGATGCCGGCGCCGAGCCCGGTCCGTCCGCGGCGCCGCTCCCAGACGAACGCCCCCGTCGTGACGGCGGTGGCGCCGACGATGCCGGCGGCCAGGCCGAGCGTCTTCCAGCCGACGTAGAAGACGACGACGGGGCCGAGGGCGTCGCGCAGGAGACGCGGCCCGTTGCCGGCGAGGACCGCCCGCAGCGACGCCGGATCGTACGGCATGCGCGCGATCGCGGCGCTCGGTCCGTCGGGGGTCACCGGCCGAGTCTACTCCCTCACGGAGGTAGAATCAGGAGGAGGCCACGGGCCGGACATGAGCGAGCGGACGACACCGTACGCGGACGTCGAGGAGGTCACGGGCGCCGAGGTGGCGCCGCCGTGGATGACCATCCTCCACAACTGCGACTGTCACACCTTCGAGCAGGTCGTGAAGCAGCTCCAGAAGGCGATCGCCTGCAGCGAGGAGGACGGCTGGAAGATCGCCTGGCAGGTGCACAACACCGGCAAGGCCGTCGTGAAGGTCGGGCCCGAGGCGGAGTGCGTGCGCGTCGGCAACATCCTGGCGTCCATCGGGCTGGTGGTCACCGTCATCCAGTCCTGAGCCGCGCGCCGGCGCTACATCACGGGGCCGATGATCCAGGGCGCGAACTCCTCCTCGCCGACGCCGCTCAGCTCGCTCTTGGTCTTCTTGCCGGAGGCCACGGCCACGATCTCCTCGAAGATCTGCCGGCCCACGACCGGCAGCGGCGTGCCTTCCAGGATCACGCCGCAGTTGACGTCCATGTCCTCCTCCATGTGGCGGTACACGAGCGAGTTGGTCGCGAGCTTGATGGACGGCACCGGCTTGCACCCGAAGACGGAGCCGCGGCCGGTCGTGAAGCAGATGACGTTGCAGCCGCCGGCCACCAGGCCCGTGATCGACACCGGGTCGTGTCCCGGCGTGTCCATGAAGACGAACCCGCGCGTGGTGATCGGCTCGCCGTACAGGAACACGTCCATCATCGGCGTGGTGCCGCCCTTGGTCACGCCGCCGAGCGACTTCTCGAACACGGTCGTGATGCCCCCTGCTTTGTTGCCGGGCGCGGGATTGTTGTCCATGGCCTCGATCCCGCGGCAGTACCACTCCCACCACGCGTAGCGGTCGAGCAGCTTCTTGGCGACGCCCTCGCTGATGGCCCGGCGGACGAGCAGGTGCTCGGCGCCGTAGATCTCCGGCGTCTCGGCGAGCACGCCCGTCCCGCCGTAGCGCACGAGCTCGTCGACGGCCCAGCCGAGCGCGGGGTTCGCGGTCATGCCCGAGTTGGCATCGGAGCCGCCGCAGTTCGTGGCCAGGCAGATCTCCGACACGGGCTGCCGCGTGCGCCGCACGTCGTTCGCGATCGGGAGCAGCCTGGCCACCTC
>DASUPA010000261.1:0-6375 GCA_036276335.1 Candidatus Methylomirabilota bacterium
CGGCGGCGACGAAGCCCTCGATCTCGTGAACGTAGAGGCACTCGTCGACCCACGCGGCCAGCAGCGTCTCCGGGGCGTCGGCCTGCGCCCGCACCTCGCGGCGCTCGCGCGGGTCCACGGACGCGGGGTCCACGACGAGCGTGAGCACGCCGAGGGCCGCCTGGGCGAAGGCGGACGCGCGGGTCGGCCCCCAGGCTCGGACGCCGACGTCCGCCTCGACCTGGAAATGCTCCCAGCCGCCCTCAGCGTCCGGCATCGGCTCCCAGGTCTCCGAAGCGGGCTTGCAGGATGGCGATGATCGACGGGCCGGCCGTTTCCGTGCGGAGAATGCGCGGCCCCAGGCTCGCGAGGCGCCAGCCGGCGCGACGCGCCTCGTCCACCTCCGCCGCCTCGAGCCCGCCCTCGGGCCCGACCAGCACTGCCACGCGGACCGGCCGGCCGGCATCGGCGCACACGGCGGCCAGCGGCGGCGCCTCGCCCTCCCAGAGGCACACGGCGAGATCGCTCTCCCGGGCGGCCTCGAGACACGCCGTCAACGGCGCGGGCGCGGCCAGCTCCGGCACCACCGCGCGGCCGCACTGCTTGGCGGCCTCGCTCGCGATGCGGCGCCAGCGCTCGGCGCGGGCGGTGCCCGCGCCCGGGCCGAGCCGGACGATCGTCCGCGCGGCGATCGCGGGCAGCACGCGGGCGACGCCGAGCTCGGTGGCGGCCCGCACGATCCCGTCCATCTTGTCGCCCTTCGGAACGGCCTGGACGAGCGTGATGGCGAGCGGGGATTCCACGGGACGCGTGGTCGTGCCGAGCACCGTGCCCAGCGCGCGGGGGCCGACCGCGTCCAGGCGCACGGTGTAGTCGCGCCCCATCCCGTCCGACGCGATGACGGTGTCGCCCGGCTCGAGACGCAGCACGCGCGAGAGGTGACGCGACTGCCGCGCGTCGAACGTCACGCGGCCGTCGACGATGCGCTCAGGCGCGATCGCGAAGCGGCGCATGCCCGCACGCGAGACTGGTCCAGCCCTCCACCGATCGGGCCTCGACGCGCACGAAGCCGTGCGTGGCGAGGGCCGCCGCCACGTCGTCCGCCTCGGCGTCGAGCAGGCCGCCGAGCACGATCACGCCGCCCGGGACCACGAGGCGCCGGTATCGGGGCGCCAGCGCGCGGTGCGCCGCGGCCAGGAGGTTCGCGACCACCAGCGGGGCGGCGGGGACATCCACGGTCGCCGCGTCGGCGAGCGCGCAGCGCACCCGATCCGCCAGCGCGTTCCGCTCGACGTTGGCGACCGCCGAGGCGACGGCGTCGGGGTCGCTGTCCACCGCGTCGACGTGGGGGACGCCGAGCCGCGCGGCCGCGATGGCGAGGATGCCCGAGCCCGTGCCGAGGTCGAGCGCGCGCGCCGGCCGGGCGCGCTCGAGGAGGGTCTCGAGGAGGAGCAGGCAGCCGGCGGTGCTGCCGTGCTGGCCCGTGCCGAAGGCCCGGCCGGGCTCGATCGTGAGCACCAGGCGACCGTCGGCCGCGGGCGTCTCCCAGGGAGGCGCGACGACGAGACGGCGGCCCACGGCGAACGGCGCGAAGTGGGCGCGCCACGCGTCGGCCCAGTCGTCCTCCGCGAGGGGGGCGACGCGTGACGGACGACCGCCGTGGAAGCCGAGCGCGTCGAGCGCCGCCAGGTACGCGTCGACGCGCGTGGCCAGGATGGCCGTGTCAGCGGTGTCGGGAAAGAACGCGCGGAGCCGGGCGGGGCCGCCCGGCGGCTCTTCCTCGACGACCCCGAGTGCCCCGAGCTCCCAGACGAAGTTCGTGAGGCCCTCCGAGGCGTCGGCGGGAATGGCCACCGTGAGCTCCCAGTAGCGGGCGCCCGATCGCGCAGCGGCCGCCATCGATCACCCGAGCAGCTTCTTCATCCGCTCGAAGAACGCGCTCGCCAGCGGTCCGCGCTGGTCCCGCGAGGCCGACTCGTACGCCTCCAGCGCCTCGCGCTGCCGCGCGTTCAGCTTCGGCGGCACCTCCAGGATCACGCGGTAGCACGCGTCGCCGTGCCCGCGCTCGCGCAGCCGCGGCATGCCCTTGCCGCGCAGCCGCAGCACCTGGTGGGGCTGGGTGCCGGCCGGCACCTTGAGGCGTTCGGTGCCCTGGAGCACCGGCACGTCGACCTCCGCGCCGAGGGCGAGCTGCGGGAAGGACAGCGGCAGGTCCGTGAGGAGATCGGCGCTGTGCCGCGTGAAGACGGGGTGCTCGCGGATGCGGACGAGCACGTACAGGTCGCCGGCGGGACCGCCGTTCAGGCCGCCCGAGCCCTCGCCGGACAGCCGGAGCTGCATCCCGTCGTCGATGCCGGCCGGGATCTTGACGCTCAGCATCCGCTCGGTCCGCTGCCGGCCCTCGCCCCGGCACGTCTTGCACGGGCTCCGGTTGATCTGGCCCTCGCCGCCGCAGCGCGGACAGGGCCGCGCGACGGTAAGGAATCCGTGGCTCATGCGGACCTCGCCGCGCCCGTGGCACGTCTCGCACTGCGTCTTGCGCGTCCCGGGCTCGGCGCCGGTGCCCGCGCACGTCTCGCAGCGCTCGAGCCGCGGGATCTGGACCTTGGTCTCCACCCCGACCGCGGCCTCCTCCAGCGTGATCTTCATCTCGTACTGGAGGTCCTCGCCGCGCATCGCACGCGAGCGGCGTCCGCGGCCGCCCCCGGCGCCGGCGAAGAAGTTGTCGAAGATGTCCTCGAACAGCGAGCCGAAGCCGCTCTCGAAGCCGCCGCCGGCCGCCGCGCCGGGGGCGGTGCCGAAGCGGTCGTAATGCGCCCGCTTGTCGGGGTCCGACAGGACCGCGTAGGCCTCGCTGATCTCCTTGAAGCGCTCCTCCGCCTTCCGGTCGCCGGGATTCTTGTCGGGGTGGTACTGCATCGCGAGCTGGCGGTACGCCTTCTTCAGCTCGGCATCGCCGGCGTTCTGGCCGACACCGAGAATCTCGTAGTAGTCGCGCGCCACCTACGCGGCGTCCTCGTCGGGCGCGGCCGCCACCGCCACCATCGCCGGCCGGAGGACGCGGCCGTTCAGCAGGTATCCGGGCGCCGTCTCGCTCACCACGGTGTCCGGCTTCGCCTGGGCGCTGACGACGCGCGCGATCGCCTCGTGCCGCGTCGGATCGAACGGCTGGCCCACCGCCGAGTACCGCGTCACCCCGGCCCGCTCGAGGACGCGCAGCAGCTCGCGCTGGATCAGCTCCACGCCGGCGACCACGCCGTCGGCGCCGGAGGCGGAGCGCGCCGCCTCGAGCGCGCGATCCATGTTGTCCAGCACGGGGATGAGGTCGCGGAGCAGCGTCTCGTTGGCGTACTTCACGAACTCGTCGCGGTCGCGCTGCGCCCGGCGGCGGACGTTGTCCGCCTCCGCCAGCGCGCGCAGCAGCCGGTCCTGCTTGTCGTCGAGCTGGCGGCGCAGCTCGTCCACCTGCGCCTCGAGCGAGACCGGCGCGGTGTCTTCGACGCGCGGCGGGGTGTCCTCGGCGCGCGTCCGGCGGTCGTCGTGCGATTCGCTCATGTCGTCGATTATAGCAGCGGCCGCGCGGGCGCCCGCCGCCCGGGACCGCTCAGGACGGGAGGTAGAGGTCCTGCCGGACGCGCGAGAGCGCCTCGGTGACGTGCTGGGCCGTCTCGTTCACGATCGCGATGACCTCGGGATACGGCAGGCGGCGCGGCCCGACGACGCCCAGGATGCCGAGGACCTGGTCGCGGTACATGTAGGTCGACGTGATCAGCGTGCACTCCCGCATGGCGGTGACCGGGTTCTCGTCGCCGATGGTCACCCGGACCCCGGCGTCCCCGGCCAGCGCGGTCATGAGCTCGGCCAGCTTCTCCTTCTGCTCGAAGGTGCGCAGCAGCTCGCGCGTGGCCTCGATGTCCCAGAACTCCGGATGATCCAGCATGTTGATGGCGCCGCTGACGTAGAGGGTGCGGCCGCGCAGCATGGCCAGGATCTGCTCGGTGACCGACCGGGCGCGCGTGTGGAGCGCGTCGAGCGGATCGGCGGGCGCGGCCTCCATCTCGACGATCTCCTCCACGCTGCGGTCGCGGAAGCGCCGCGTCAGCTCCCGCCCGAGCGCCCGCACCTCGTCGGCCGTGACCGGGGGATCGAGCGTGATCTCGCGCACCGTGATCCAGCCGGAGTCGGTGGTCACGACGGCCAGCGCGCGGTCGTCCGGGAGCGGCATGAGGTCGACGCGCGCGATCATCGTGTGCTTGAGCGGCGGCGCCAGCAGCAGCCCCGTGAGCCGCGTGGTGTCGGACAGGTGTGACGACGTGCGCTCCATGAAGCCGTCGATGCTGGACCGCCGCCGGGCGGGCAGCGGCGCGCCGGACACGGGGGCGACGGGCGAGGCGGGCGGAAAGGAGTCGACGTAGTAGCGGTACGCCTTGTCCGTCGGCACGCGGCCGGCGCTCGTGTGCGGCTGCACGAGGTAGCCCAGCTCCTCGAGGTCCGCCATGGCGTTCCGGATGGTGGCGGGCGAGAGGTTCGGGAAGTGGCGCTTGGACAGCACGCGGGAGCCGACCGGCTCCGCCGAGTCGATGTACTCGCGGATGACCGCGATGAGCACGTCCCGCTGTCGCGTGTCCATCCGGGTTTTTATAGCAGATCCACGAAGAGCGCGTCGGACAGGAGAAAGCCCGCCTCGCTCAGGCGCGTGCGCCCGTCGTCCTCGACGAGCCGTCCCGCCCGGCGCCAGTCGTCGAGCCGGCGGGCCAGCGCGGCATCGCCCGCGGCGCGCTCGCGCAGCGCCGCCGTCGGCACGCCGTCGGAGGTCCGGAGGCCGAGGATGAGCCGCTCGGCCTGCCGTTGCGCCGCGGTGAGCCGCTCGTGGGTGTCGACCGGCAGCGTTCCCGCCTCGACCTCGGCGCAGTAGCGCGCGAGCGGCTTGACGTTGCCGTAGCGCACGTCGCCGACGTAACCGCACCCGCCGGGACCGGCGGCGAGGTACTCGGCCGCCCGCCAGTACGTGAGGTTGTGGCGCGACCGGAACCCGGGGCGCGCGTAGTTCGAGATCTCGTAGTGCTCGAAGCCGCGGGCCGCCGCCGCCCGCGCGAGCGCCCAGTACTGCGCCACCACGTCGTCCTCCGCGGGAAGCCCGGCGACCCCGGCCGCGCCCCAGAGGCTGCCGGCGTCGAGCGTGAGGCCGTACGCGGACACGTGGTCCGGCTCCCAGTCGAGCACCGTCTCGACGGCGCGCGTCCAGGCCCCGACCTCGAGGCCGGGCAGCCCGTACATGAGGTCGACGCTGACGTTGTCGTGGCCGGCCTCGCGCGCCGCCTCGAAGGCCGCGCGCGCCCCCCGCCGGTCGTGCAGGCGCCCGATCCGCTCGAGGATCGCGTCGTCCAGGGACTGCACCCCCAGGCTGATACGGGTGACGCCGGCCGCGCGGTAGGCGGCGAGCTTCGCGCGCGTGACGCTCTCCGGGTTGCACTCCACGGTGACCTCCGCGTCGCGCTCGAGCGGGAAGTCGCGGCCGACGGCCTCGAGGATGCCGGCCACGGCGTCCGCCTCCAGGAGCGACGGCGTGCCGCCGCCGAGGAAGACGCTGCCGATGCGGACGCGCCCGGCCCACGGCAGCGCGGCCAGCAGCGCCAGCTCGCCGTGCAGGGCCGCCAGGTACCGCCGCATCGAGGCCGCGTCGTCCAGCGGGCTCGTGTTGAAGGAGCAGTAGTGGCAGCGCCGCGTGCAGAACGGAACGTGGATGTAGAAGCCGAGCGCCGGCGCGGCCGGCGACGTCGTCCGCAGCGCGTCGGCGGCGGGCGTCAGGGGATGTAGCGGGCGAGTCTCCACCAGCGCAACCAGTGACGATCCGAATCCCAGGACCAGTAGATCAAGAACGCCTTGCCCTTGATCTTGTCCCCCTTCACGAAGCCCCAGTACCGGGAGTCCTGCGAGTTGTTCCGGTTGTCGCCCATGACGAAGTAGGAGTCCGGCGGCACGACGGTGGGCTCACAGGCGTAGGCGTAGCCGCAGTAGCTCGGCTGCCCGCGGTCGCCGAGCGGCCCCTCCGTCGTGCGGACGTACGGCTCCGTCAGCGCCTTGCCGTTCACGAACACCTGGTCGCCGCGCACCTGCACCGTCTCGCCGGGCGTGGCGACGATCCGCTTGATGAAGTCGCGCTTCTCGTCCTGCGGGTACTTGAAGACGATGATGTCGCCGCGATGCGGCTCCCGGAGTCCCGGCAGCCGGTAGTCGGTGAGCGGCAGCTCGGGACCGTAGAGGAACTTGTTCACGAGGATGTAGTCGCCGACGAGCAGGGTGTCCATCATGGAGCCGGAGGGGATCGTGAAGGCCTGGACGATCAGCGTCCGGATGACGAGGGCGAGGAGGATCGCGATGGCGATCGCCTCCGCG